>CATPBY010000251.1 GCA_955652845.1 uncultured Terriglobales bacterium
CAGTCAAACCCCAGGCTGGAGCGACCGCCCCAGGTGTAGGTCACGCCCAGGAAGCGTTTCCCAAGGGCAATTGATTCTGGGACTGTGAGTAGATGAGGCGAAGGATCGACATCTCCACTCTGGATCCATGCAGCGCTGTTGTCTGGCAGGCGCACCTGAAACCAGCCCGAGCTATCGCCTGTGCCCTCCGCGGTCACTTCGAGTCTGGTTTCAAAAGGCACGGTGAGCAGCGGGCGATGTGTAGTTACATCTGCCTCGCGATATAGATTTGCGGTCTGGCTAATGACCTGCGCGACTTTGCCCGAGGTGGCATATGGTTGAGCCGCCGCACGCAGCCCGGAGAGCCGAACCCAGCCAGAGTACTGGTCCGTGGTGCGAATTTTCGCCCAATCTGACTTTTCCTCGATCGGCGAGACATTGCTCGCGTAGATCGCCTGTGAGACCACATCCGAATCTTCACTGGCTGCTGAATACATATCAAGCACGGGAACAATCACCACGAAGCTGGACGCCACGCCCGGCGATTGCGCGAGACAAGATGCGCTCGCGAGCAGGAGTCCGAGGGTGATGCTGCGCTTTCTGGGTTGAGCCAACAGTCGTCGGATTCTCAATGCGATCAATGGACCTGGTTTCAGAAAGTGTACTTTCCCGAGAGCTGCATTTTGCGGGCTCCGCTGTAGCCAGGATAGCCAGTTAAGGTCTGTCCCAGCATCTTGTCGAAGGCTCCATTAGTAATATCTGTGCTCAACGGAACGTCGTAGTTGACCGCGTTGGTCAGGTTTTGGATGTCCAATCGCAATTCGAAGTTCTGCTGCTCGGTCACCCGAAACTTCTTCGCGATCGCCATGCTGATATTAAAGGTGTGGGGCAGAGTGAAGAAGTTACGGCCAATGTTGCTCAATTGTCCGGCTGCGGGCTGATAAAACATTTTTCGCTGCTGGGGCGTGAAGTAGTAAAGCGATGCATTGGGCGAAAAGGGTGGGGCTGGGTTGCCGTTATCATCTTGCCAATTCAGACGACCCATACCCGCGGTGCAACCATTACAGCTCGCGGGCGTCACCACCGTATCGTTAAAGGTGTTTGCTCCGCTGTAGACAGTGAACGGTCGGCCAGACTGGAGGGTAAAGATGCCGGCAATTTCCCAACCTCCCACGACCCGGTCGAGCAGAGAACCGGCATTATGTACCCACTGCTTGCCTCGTCCAATGGGCAGATCCCAAACCCAGTCGCCTTGTAGAGCGTGCCTGCGGTCGAAGTCCGAACGAGCATAGTTCTTGCCGCGGTCGGCATTGTCGAATGGAATGCTTGATGAACTCTGATTCTCCCCGGTTGGAACAGTGCTGAAGGTCGGATCGTACGAACGTGTATCCAGCGACTTCGCAAAAGTGTAGCTGGCTTGAAACTGTAGACCATTAGTGAATCGTCTTTGCAGTTGTATTTCGAGGGCATGATAGTTGGACCAATCATGAGTATCCAGCGTGTCTACTTCATCAGCGAATTGGGGAAATGGAGTAAAGAAGAAAGGGCTGAAGCCATTGGCGGCGATCAGTTGATTGCCGTTCTGATCGGTGGCCTTATTGATAAATTTCGCGATCGTGCCAATCGAGTTAAACTTCAGGGAGTCAGGAAAGTTGCTTTGAATAAATTGAGAGCCTTTCTGTCCGGAAAGACCTGGATAACCTGTCAGTAACCTGTCCACTAATGGACTGTCTGCTCCAGTCTGTAGAGTTGTGAATGCATTCAAAAAACCATTGCTGAAAATCTGGTATTGGTTGGCATCGTAGCCACCGAACAGATGGCTTCCGTGACGCCCGATGTAATTCATTTCAAGCACCATCCTGGCGGGCAGTTCGTGCTGGATGCTCAGGCCCCATTCGTGGGTCCGGGGAGTGGTGAGATTTGGATCCATCACCGTGGTGAAGTTTGTGGAAAAAGGCGGGGGAGTGCGCAGGGACGCCGGCTTGATGCTGGGAGCGGGCACGTATGGCGGCAATCCGTCGCTCAGTCGCCCTCCATTCGTCCCGAATACAGTGTTCTCGTAAGAATAAGTCTGCCCTGGGAGATTCTGAATGATGTATGACGACACCACAAAGGTGTTGATGCGATCAAATGCCAGCCTGTAGTTTGCGCGCACCGACGTCTTGCCATCACCTCTCGGGTCCCAGGCAACGCCCAACGACGGACCAAAATTCTTCCAGGAGTCGTTGTAAAGTTTTCCCGGAACCCAGCTGATGGTGTTGCTCGGGGGAGCACCAAAGATTAGTGGATGGTCAGGATGCAGAATAAGATTGTGCGGATTGCGGGGGGATAGCTTGATCTCCCAACGCAGGCCGGCATCGATTACCAGGTTCGGCCGAAGCTTCCAATTGTCCTGAAAGTAGAGATCGTATTCCGGAAAGCGGGAGTCGAAGTTGAAAAAGGTAGCTGGCGGCGCCCACTGATTGCCTCTTCCGACTAAACCGACGTCAATGGCGCCTACCCGACCCAGTAAGTCGTTAATGCTGCTCTGTGCTGTTCCCAGATCAAAAACAGAGTTTACATTTGAAGGAATATTGAATGCAGTCGGATCGACGGGGTTAGTATTGGTATCGAAATACACCAGCGGATCGGCGTCGAAATTGCCAACATTGCCACGATCGTCAATGTGACGCTGGTAGAGTATCTGCCCGCCCCAGCGCAAGGTATGCTGACCCTTCACGAAAGTGAAATTGTCCGAAATCTGATAGGTTGTCAGCTCACGCGCGTTGCCCAAATCGTTATGCAATGGCAGGCTATTGAGTATTCCGTTAGGATCCTGCGCAAGGATATTGGGGACGAATGGCGGATTCTTTCTGACGTTGG
>CATPBY010000252.1 GCA_955652845.1 uncultured Terriglobales bacterium
AATCGCGAACTTCCTGAAAGTGGACTGATGCGCGCTGAATTCGAGAAACGTGGGATCCCGCGATGTAAAGAGAATCGTGGAAGGGGACGGCTTTAGCCGCTGAAATCCAGCCCCTCAACCCAGCCCCTCAAGCCAGCCCCTCAAGCCAGCCCCTCGGCTATGCCCTGCCCACTGCACGCTGCTGAGTGCTCCCTCCTCCCCACCCTCTTCACTTCCCTTCCAGATCGACTGTCTTAATCGGCAAATCCCAATGCGCATCGAGAATCTCGAATCTCCGCTGCTCTTCGCTCTGGAAAGTCGCCTGGTCGGGAAATAGCTGCTTCTGCAGCGCAGCTTCGTCGAACGCTTCGTTGGCGACAGCGGCGTTTTTGAAGACGATGGTCACGCGATAATCCCAGCGGCCATCTTCGGTGGTGTGATAGCGTGACTGGTCCATCCCAACTCTGGTCAGCCGCCCCATTTCGATTTCTTTCTTCAATAGCGGATAGTGGTTCTTCTTGAACAGCCTGAGGAATTCGTCTGCGTGCCCCCACTTGGCCTTGTAGTAATACTCAATCACAAAGGGCTTGTCGGAAGCCGATGTGGACCCTGATGACGTTTGGGCGTGAATCGCCACGGAAAGCATAGAAAACAGAAGCAACACAGCCAGAGTGCGGGACATTCGGATCACAAGGGTCTCCTCGCCTGTTGAAGTCTTCAATTTGTACACTAGGCTTGTACACTACGGCGTTCGACGCGTCAAAGAACAAGGAATTCTATTGTCAGAGGACGAACAGCAGATACTGAAGCTTTTCGAGGACGGCGACCGTGGGCTGGTCAGCGCCGATGTTGACGCGTTGGCAGGGATCTTCGCCGACGACTACGTCCAATATGACGGGTCAGGCATCCCTTCCACCAGGCAGGACGTGCTGGACAATCTCAAATCCCGCAAGATCCGCTACATTTCGATAATCTCCACCGGGCGCCGCGTCCGTGTGTTCGGAGACTTCGCCGTTGTCCACGGCTCCGAAGTAGACGAGGTCGAGCAAGCGGGAAAGCGATCCACCGTTCGCTACGTTTACACGGACGTCGTAGCGAAGCGCGGCGGCGTGTGGCGGATTGTTGCCTCGCAGTTGGCAACTCCGCAAAGCATGGCTCATCAGGCATCCCGTAGTAGCACTTACTGAGCGTCCTGCATCCGGTTTTTCCAGTGACTCCAAACAAACCATGCCACCCCTGCCAGTAGCGCCACGCCGATGACAGCATCGAATTGATGGAAATACTTGCCGAGTGAGCGCCAGTTTTCGCCGAGCTTCATCCCCAGATAAGCCAGACCAAAGCACCATGGCCAGGAGCCAAGGAAAGTGTAAAGATGAAACCGCCCGCGCGGCATGCGGGCAATGCCCGCCGGAAGTGCGATAAAGGTACGCACGACTGGCAGAAGCCGCGCGATTACGACCGCCAGATATCCCCATCGGGCGAAGAAACGGTCGGCCATATCCAGTTCGTGCTTCCCCATCAGAATCCAACGCCCGTATTTTTCCACCAGCCGGCGACCGCCATACGATCCAATCTCATACGCGACCAGCGAGCCCAGATTGCACCCGATTGCCCCAGCCGTGGCCACCCACAGCAACTTGAAGGTGCCCTGGTACACCAGATATCCGGCGAAGGGCATGATCAATTCTGAAGGCAGGGGAATGCAGGCGGACTCAATCGCCATGAGGATAGTGATGCCGCCGTATCCCGTGGCCGCAATGACAGACTTGATAAACAAGAACAGTACTGTGAGGATTTTTTCAGTCATGGGAGAAGTGCTGGAAGAATGCTGGCGGAGGTCAGTTTCTGCTCCCCGCGCCGCACAAAGACTTAGAATGAACCTTCCTGGGTAAAGGTATATCCGGGAAGCGACGCCCCTTCTGCGGACTTGGCCACCTTCACCCGGACCGTGGGAGCATCCGGAGCGGTCACTTCGGCGGGACGCAGCACCGCATACTGTGTGAACACCTCGCTGTAAACCTTGGTTACGAGATAATCCTGACTGTCAGTATCGTTACGCCAGACCTGCCCGAGTTGGATCGACTTTACCGCCACCGGCGACTCCTGTGCTGGATAGGTTCGCTTCCAGATTACCGGGAGGTCTACGGTGCGTCAATTGCGCTTGCAGTCGCATTAGATTACGAAAGGACCTGCAGAGCAAGCCGCACCAATTCTGCTAACATCTACGTTCCGAGAGGAGCTCCATGTCCCGCGGTGTCATTCCCCGCCAGCCGGCTAAAACCGGACGTCACGAAGGCGCCAGTGGCGTTGGGCGCTTGTCCAATATGCGAGTGGGGCTGAAGCAAGCGTCTGTCTCCGCACCCCGCGGTAAGAAGACGAAACTCCCGCGATCCGCCGCCTATAAGCCTCTGGCTCCGGAACGGGTCCGGGAAATCCTCCGCCGGCTCGACCAGCTCTATCCCGATGTCACCTGCGCCCTGGAGCATAAGAGCGCCTGGGAATTGCTTGTGGCCACGATTCTCTCCGCCCAATCCACTGATGTAAACGTCAACCGGGTGACCCCGGAACTGTTCCGCAAATATCCAACGGCCGAAGCTTTTGCGGCGCTCGAACCTGAGCAACTGCAGCCCGACGTTCGGTCGACTGGCTTCTTCCGGAACAAGTC
>CATPBY010000253.1 GCA_955652845.1 uncultured Terriglobales bacterium
CCACGTAAATGAGCCTTCTTCCTGGACCACCAGCGGGACGAGGACGTGAAACACTTGGTGCCATGCCTCTGATCTCGGGAAACCATTTCCGAACGCAATATGGCCCGAAGCTTGATAATCGGTCGGTGCCTTCAAAGAGCGAATTAGAGTAGGACGCGCTGAACGCGCTGCTCATGGACAAGTCGGGGATTACGCTGCAGTCGTCGGTGCTATTCACGTGACATTAACCAAATCTTAACAAGTTTGTAACACAAGACCAGTAGCGTGAGCGATTATCCATCAATTCCCGCACAGGGTTATCCGCATAATTGATCAAAGGAGAGAATGAAGATGAAATCTGCGTGGAATTTCTACGCAATTTTGTTTCTGGCGACGACGCTGGTAGCGCAAAGCAGCGCGTCTCCCAAATCTAAGAAAGCAAGGTCGGCCCCGGTAACTGCGGCCGACGTTCAGGCGTTGAAAGATGCTATTGCATCGCAGCAGGCGGCACTCTCGGCGCAACAGCAGCAAATCCAGGCGCTGCGTGATGAATTGCATCGCAAGGATCAGGTTGTGCAGCAGGCTCAGTCGGCTGCGACAGACGCGGCCAGCAAGGCGGACGCGGCTCAGACACAGGCCAGTCAGCAGCAACAGGCCGTGGGCGAGCTGAAGACCGACGTCGCTGATCTTAAAACGACAGCAACTAGTACAACTCTTTCTCTGCAGGAAACGCAAAAGAACATAACTGCTTCCACAGAGAGCCCCCTGGCCCTGCACTTTAAAGGGATTGCGATCACTCCCGGTGGCTTTCTGGCGGCCGAATTCGTGGACCGGACGAGAGCGCTGGCTGCGGATGTCAATTCTCCCCTCAACACGGTCCCCGTGCCGGGAGCTTCGCAGACCACCCTGTCGGAATTTTTTGGTTCAGGACGCCAGTCGCGCGTGTCCATGCTGGCCGAAGGCCGGCTGAAGAGTGCGAAGGTCTCCGGTTACGTAGAAGCTGACTTTCTCTCTGCTGCTGTGACCTCCAACAACAACCAGAGCAACAGCTACTCACTGCGTCAGAGACAAGCTTGGGGTCAGGCCGCATTCGACAACGGGTGGAGCTTCACAGGTGGACAGATGTGGAGTCTGCTCACTGAGACCAAACATGGCGTCGACAACCGCACCGAAGCTTTGCCCATGACCATCGATGCACAATATACGGCGGGATTCAGCTGGGCACGTCAATTTGGCATGCGCCTGGCAAAGAATTTCGGAGACAAGATGTGGCTGGCGGTTTCGATAGAAAATCCACAAGCGACAGTTACTACGCACGGCAATGCAGCCAATTTCCTCCTGGGCTCAGCGGGTGCGGGCGGTGGGCTCTACAACAATGCCATCACAAGTTGTACCGCGGCGTTCGCGAGCCCCACCAGCACGACACTAGTCACGACCTGTACCCCTGCCGCCAGCTACTCCTTCAACCCCTCGCCCGATGTGATTGCAAAAGCGGTTTTTGAACCGGGTTTCGGGCACCACGAAGTATTCGGGATCTACAGCCGCTTCCGCGATCGAGTATTTCCTTGCATGGAAAGTGCGGCGTCGACCTTATGCGGCGGGAAGACCGCACCTGCCGCGATCGGAGCCTTTAACGATTCAAGAAGTGGCGGAGGCTTCGGCGTGAACGCCCGCTGGTCGGTCGCCAACAAGCACGTCGATTTCGGCGTGCACGCGATGGGTGGGAATGGGATCGGTCGTTACGGTTCCGCCGGTCTGCCCGACGCTTCGATTCATTCCAATGGAACGCTGGACTTGATTCGCGGCTATCAGGGTCTGGGCACACTTGAGTGGCACGGGCCAAAGCTGGATATCTATCTCAATGCCAGTGGCGAGTACGCAAGCCGCACTACGGACTTCGATCCGATCTCAGGTAAATACGTGGGTTATGGATCACCACACTTCGCAAATTCAGGCTGCTTTGCCGAAGCGGTACCGAGCAGCGGTGGTTTCATTCCGGGCGGTCTAGGTTCCAAGTGTACCGGCGACACTCGCGTCTTAATCGAGGGAACTGCTGGCTTCTGGTACAAGTTTTACAATGGCCCAAAGGGTCGTGTGCAGTGGGGGCCGCAGGTCTCCTACGTCACGCGTAACACCTGGTCGGGCACGGGGGGCGAGCCACACGGGATAGATACCCTGATCTTCAGCTCGTTCCGCTACTACTTGCCGTAGCGTGTCCGAACCTCACCCCGGTATTTCGGTCTCTCTCCTTTTTACCGGGGTGAGCTTTCTTGAGCCCTGTCCAAACGGGGCACATCTGATGGGTAAGTTCTCATTCAGACAAACAGAGGCTAGGAAACTCCCCGCACTCTTCGGCTATTTGGCTTCCGCTCGGTTCTCGCTTGTGTGCCCGCATAGCAGCTGGCGTGTTCGCAACGTCAGGGCAGAAGACTTGCCGTCGCGTTGGATGGTCAGGTTTACATGAGTTCCCTCCGCTCCATGCAGTCTGCCGGACACCTGTTCGGTACTCATGGCCGCTGCTGGTTCACCGTTGATCGTCTTGATTTGGTCGCCGATCATGACTCCAGCGTCGTCAGCGGGTGAGTTCTTCCAGACAGACATCACGGAATATTCGCCTTGGCTATTTCGTGCGAATTGTATGCCGATGGTCGTATAGCGAACGGAGTCGAGTCTGAAGTGAGAATCTTTCTTCAGAAAAATACGGTCGTGTTTGAGATCGAACGTTATTTCAAACTCGCGTAAGATTTCGGAACCTAAAATTCCGGCAAACTGTTCAGTTGAAAATGCGCCGGCTTCTACTGGGCGCTGTATCCGGACTACCTGGTTCGCCATTGTGACGCTCCCGACTAATAGGGTAGGCAGGCAAATTAGAAACGCTGCCGGAGTAGGAACACCCGCGCGAACGACTCCGTCGATGATTGAGGCGGGGGTCCATCGTTGCGATAGCTGTTGCCAAGTTTCCCAAGACAGGTTTGTCGAATTTGTGCCGGTATCCAGTAGCAGTTCGCCGGGCAGAGACATCATCTGGACGGGAACAAAAAACTGATCCCCAGAGCGTCGCAGGTCTATCGGCGCGGCGAGACTCCCGAGCCGAGACTGTGGGCCCAAAACAAGCTCCCGTTTCGAGTAATTCAGTTTAAAGCTGAGTTCTCCGAGGATGTCATTACCCAAGACTCCGTCGACGTTAACGCCGAGCGCTCGGGAAGCAGCTTCCATGTTAACGACTGTGAGAAGCGTGTGTTCGAATACATGTTTGCCAATGCCCAGGCTTCCGACTTCAGCTATGCTGGTTTCTTGTACGCGGTAGTTTCTCAGAATCTTTACATCCCCAACGCTTTTCAAACCCAGCAGCGTCGCGAGTGCAGTATCAATCGCGGAACGCTCGCTTCCAGTATCAAGCACGAAAAGCAGGCTTCGGCCATTGACTCGTATTGGAACTAGCGCTACGTTATTGGCCACCGACACCTTAAGCGTCTCTTGGGCGAACGCGCACGCTGTGAGAAGTACGAGAATGAACAACCGGAACCGCATCCGGATCTTCCTTTGTTCCGTGTTAGAGTCCAGTGGTTTGATAGCGCAACAGGGACAGCGCGAGGCGATACTCATACCCCGCCTGAGCACTTCCGATTTCGGCCTGTGTCTGCTGAAGTTGGGCCTGGCTCAGTTCAACAATCGAACTGAGCCCCAATTTGTAGCGTGTCTGCGCCAGATCGAGAGCCTGGTTCGCCTGGGCCAGTAGCTGCTCGCTCACACTAACACGATCGAATCCTGTGGTAGCAGCGAGCCAACTGGTCCGCACATCCCGCGAGATGCGGTTGCGCAAGTCTGTCAGACGCTGCCGCATGGCCTGCGCTCGCAAGTCGGTTTCGTGCGACTTGGCGGAAAAAAGGAAGCCGGTGAAGACCGGAATCTGCATATTTACGCCGACCGCTCCGTATGGCCCGTAGACGTGATCGTCGCGGACCGGTGAATCGCCATATGCGGCCAGTGCGCTGATGGTGGGGAACATCTGGTCGTGGTCCGCTTGGTGCAACTTCTCGGCAGACTCCGACTCGAACTCCAGAGCCAGGATCTCGGGACGCTTGGCGAAGGCATCGGCAATCAGCGGCTCCACATCCGCCGGCGGTGGAGTCAACGGTTCGGTGTCGTTCACGAGTTCGAAGGTCTCAAGAGTCGGATAGCCGAGAATCGCCGATAGGCCTGCCATGGCGGCCTTGTTGTTATTCAGCGTATCCAGGTACAAAAGCTTAGCCTGAGCAAGGTTGACGTTGGCAAAGCTCAAATCCAAGTCGGACTTGAGCTTGCTCTTGGTGAGCGCGGACACCTGATCGGCGAGCAACTGCCGCGAGGCGACGGTCTGCTCTGCCACCCTGAGAACAGCGTGGGTTTGCAGCGCATGGTAGAAAGCCTGGTCTACGGCCAAGAGCACATCCTCTTTGGTTGCTGCCGCATTCTGCTCGTCTGCGTTGGCCTGGAGCCGCGCACTGGCCACTAAGTTCGTGGTGTGGCCGAAGTCCGTGATCAGTTGGCTGATGGTTGCTCCCCCGGCCGCCCTTGTGTAAATGATCGGATTGTTTAAGCCCCCGGCGGTGATGCGACTGTTGCTGTGGGCGTCGACGGCCGTCAGGTTGGCATATGCTTGCGGCCACAGGGTGGAGCGAACCTCTCGCGTCACCTGTTGCGAAGCCAGCGCGCTGAGTCGGGCCACCGAAATAGCAGGGTTGTTCTTGAGCGCAATCGTCTCCGCGTCTTTCACGGAGAGATGGATGACAAGCCCTGGAATCCGTTGACTCTCGCCGTTTCGCGCGCTCTGCGGACTCTCCTCGTCCGGTTGAGAACTCGAAAACGTGCCAAGCGGTGCGTCGGTTGGGTTCTGTAAGACGAGCGTCGACTGGCCGAGGCAAGCTACGGTGCAACTGACGAAGTACGACAAAATGATACATTTTCTGTTCACGACGATATCTCCTGCAGAGGCTGCTCTTCTTTTTGGTGGAACCAGAGGTAGGCAGCGGGGACGAGGTAGACCGTGACTACTACGGACAGCGCCAGACCTCCGATGATTGC
>CATPBY010000254.1 GCA_955652845.1 uncultured Terriglobales bacterium
ATTGGATCGAGTGATCGCTCCGGCTGTCAGATTGGCGCGCGACGGATTTCCTCTGGCCTGGGAGGACACGCAGGATTTTCGGAATGATAAGCATTTGGGCCAGTTTCCGGAGTCGCGTCATTTGTTTTTGCGCGATGGAAATTACTACAGGCAGGGCGAGATTCTGCGCCAGCCGGAACTGGCGCGTACGCTGGAAAGGATCGCGCGCGATCCTGACGATTTTTATCACGGAGCCATGGCGCGCGAGTTGGTGGCATTCGTTCAGAAAGGCGGCGGCCTGATCACGGCGGATGACCTGGCGCAGTATGAAGTAAAAGAACGCGAGCCGGTGCGCGGAACTTATCGTGGGTACGATATTGTCAGCGCGCCGCCGCCTTCCTCGGGGGGGATCGCGCTGATCGAAGCCCTGAATATTCTGGAAGGCTACGACCTGACCAAACTCGGCGATCGATCGGCGCAGGGCATGCATCTGGTGGTGGAAGCTTTTCGGCGAGCATTTTTTGATCGTGCAGAGTTCCTTGGGGACCCCGACTTCGCCAGGATTCCGGTGGCACCCCTTATCGACAAAAAATACGCGTCCGCCTGGCGAGAGTCGATTGATCCCGCGCATGCCACGGCGAGTAAAGATCTTCGGCGGCCGGCGGTTTTTAATCAACTGGAGCAGTATGCCGGAATGCATTCGCAGCCTGTTCCCGTGCGGGAAACGCACCATACGACGCACTATTCGGTGGTTGATCCAGAGGGAAATGCGGTCGCAGTCACTACTACATTAAACGACGACTTCGGATCGCGGGTTACTGCCGGCGGCCTGGGTTTTCTGCTGAATGATGAAATGGACGATTTCGCTTCCAAGCCGGGCGCCCCTAACGGCTACGGCCTCGTCCAGGGTCCGGCAAATGCCATCGGCCCGGGGAAGCGGCCGCTTTCATCCATGACCCCGACTATCGTGGCGAAAGAGGGAAAATTATTTCTGTTACTGGGTTCTCCGGGTGGCTCGCAGATTATCAGCACGGTTGCAAATATCCTGATGGGAGTGGTGGACTTCGGAATGAATATTCAAGAGGCGGTGAACGCGCCGCGCTTCCACCACCAGTGGCTGCCCGATGAAGTGCATGTGGAACAATGGTTCGCTCCGGATGCAGTCAGGATGCTGGAACAGATGGGTCATAAGGTCGAGTACGGGGTGGTGGAGACCGGCACACGGGAGCCGTATTGGAGTGACGGCGAGTGCATAGCAATTGATTTGAAGACAGGAGAACGCCAGGGAGCGAGCGACGGACGTAACAATGGGAAGGCAGTAGGTTTTTAGATACTGCGGGCGCCAGCGTCCTCGCTCGTGCGCCCGCGAGCACAAGCGTCGACGCTCTGCCTGGTCTTGAAGCTTCTGTGGAGCGCGGCGGTTTTACGACTTATGCACAGAGCAATTTCTACTTACGTGTATGTGAAGGAACGCTTGCACCCTGGATTGCTTGACGGTCTGGTACGAGGTGGGGCGCAGGCGATCGAAATATTTGCCGCCCGCCAGCACCTCGATTACGCCAACCGCAAGCAGCATGTGCGCGAGATTGCAGATTGGTTTCGCGGCAGCGGTATCTCCCTGACTTCCGTGCATTCCCCCATGCACGCTGACTACGAATCGGGACGCGGCGGCAGCCCGCCGGTCAATGTCGCCTCCACCGACCGTGCCCATCGCATTGAAGCCATGGACGAGATCAAGCGGGCGCTTGAACTGGCAGAGCAGATTCCGTTTCGTTTCCTGGTGCAACATCTGGGGACGGGCGGGGAATCATTCGACGACCGCAAATTCGAAGCTGCCATGACTTCGGTCGAGCACCTGCGCGCGTTCGCCAAGCCGCTGGGGGTCAGCATACTGCTGGAAAATATTCCCAATGAACTTTCCACGCCCGACAAGCTGGTGGAATTTATTCACACGTCGCACTTCGAGGATGTGGGTATCTGCTTCGATGTGGGTCACGCCCATATCATGAGCAACGTACCCGAAGCCTTCGAGATTCTGAAGAGTTACATTCGCTCAACGCATATTCACGACAACGCTGGAGACCGCGACTCGCACTTGTGGCCGGGGAAAGGTTCGATCGACTGGAAGCAGACGATGGAGTTGCTGCGCTCAGCGCCGCACACGCCGCCGTTATTGCTCGAAATCGAGGCCGACGACAAGATAAATCCAATCGAGAAGATGGGAGAAACATTCAACAAACTGGACAGTTAATGTAGGCGCGGGCGTTCTCGCCCGTGCCCGTTGGTTCGGATGAGCAGGTACATCGGCAGGGAGGCCGCGCCTGCATCTTTAACTTTTACAACCATGTCATCTCCGGTAACCAGCATAGCTGAGGTTGGCAAGCATGAGGGCCAGACCGTCGCGATTCGGGGCTGGCTCTACAACTTGCGGGAGAGCGGAAAACTTCTCTTTCCGATCTTTCGAGACGGCAGCGGTGTGATCCAGGGGGTGGTGCCGAAGAGCGCCGTTCCGGCGGAAGTATTTGAGGCGGTGAAAGGCCTCACCCAGGAGTCCAGCGTCATCGTTGAAGGCAAAGTCCGCGCTG
>CATPBY010000255.1 GCA_955652845.1 uncultured Terriglobales bacterium
CTATGGATCGGGCGCGGGAGAACCTGACCAAAGCCTCGCACAAGCTGGCCGAGCAGATGTACAAGGCGGCCCAGCCGCAAGGCGGGGCTTCCGGTGCAGGTCCGGGGGCAGGAGCGGGTCCGGCTCCGAGCGGCGACGGTCAGCCCAAGAAAGACGAAGGTGTAATAGACGCGGAGTACGTAGACGTCGAAGACAAAAAATAGGCTCATGTGGCGCGGGGCGCCCTTTCGGTTGCCGCTCAGGGTATGCTCTCGCCCCCGTACTTCCTGGCCACGGATCAGCACAGGTCTCGCGGATTGGATATTTATCCGTGAAGATCCGCGCGAATCCGGGGCTGGTTTTTATCAAGGGGAGATTAAAATTGCAATTCGAAATAAACGGTCAGGATTACTTTTTGAATTTTTCGGACGACGAATCGCGCTGGTACGTATTCGCGCCTACCGCGACCGGATTGAATCGCATCCCTGTATACGTGGATGCGCCCAAGTACGAGCGAACCGGCATCCTGGAAAGACGCAGGCATAAAATCCGGAACTGAAAGGGCTCGCGTGCGAACAGGTCCTTCGACTACGTCCTCGGTCGCTTCGTGAACGACAACTTCGCTCAGCGTGACGGTTTTTAGTTAGACAATGGCGACCACCACCAAAAAAGACTATTACGAGCTTCTCGGGCTGAAGAAAACCGCTTCAGCCGAGGAGATTCGCAAGGCCTTCCGCAAGCTGGCGCGAAAATATCATCCTGACGTCAATCCCGGCGACAAGGCAGCGGAAGAGAAGTTTAAGGCCATGTCCGAGGCCAACGACGTCCTCAGTGATCCCAAGAAGCGCAAGATTTACGACCAGCTTGGCTTTTATTCTGACAACATCGATCCCGCCGCCGCCGAAGCCTATGCGCGGGGCGGCCCAGCCGGAACGGGTGGATTCGGAGGTTTCCCGGGAGGCCAGCCAACCGGCGGTAGTGGCCAGGGCGCCAACTTTGATTTCAGCGGCTTCGACTTTTCGGACATGTTCGAGGGTGGCGGGCGAAGCCGTAAAGCCAGCAACTCCGGCAGCGGTGGTTTCCGCGATATCTTCTCCGGAATTTTCGGCGGCCGCGGGGGCGCTGCTGGCGTTCAGGAGGGCCCCGAGCCGGGCTCCGACCTGGAATATCAGGTTAATGTACCTTTTTGGACCGCGATCCGGGGTGGGGTGATGCGGCTAAATATCACCCGCCGCGATGTTTGCGGAAATTGCCACGGCAATGGATACATCGAATCGCCCGGCAAGTGCCCGGAGTGCGGAGGCAGCGGGCAGATTACCCAGACCGGTGGCCGGATGAAGTTCAATGTTCCCTGTCCGCGCTGCCACGGCACCGGCAAGAATATTTCCACCTGCCCGGTTTGCCACCGTGAAGGGACGGTGGAGCGCACTGAGCCGCTTGAAGTACGCATCAAGGCTGGAACACGCGATGGACAGCGTATCCGCCTTCCAGGCAAAGGGAATGCAGGCGTGCATGGCGGGCAGCCAGGCGACCTCTACGTAATCATCCGTGCTGGAGAGCATCCCGTCTTCACTCGCGAGGCTGACGACATACGTATCACTGTGCCGGTTACTGCTACCGAAGCTGCCTTGGGCGCCAAAATTGAGGTCCCGACCGTTGATGGCCGCACCTTGCTCAAGATTCCACCCGGAACCCAGTCCGGCCAGAAATTGCGCCTACGCGAGAAGGGCGTGCCTTCGGCCACCAAAGAAGGAGCTCGCGGAGACGAAATTATCGAGGTCAAGATAACGGTCCCCACCCCCCGCGATGAGCGCACCAAAGAGCTATTGCGTGAACTGGCCAAGCTGAATCCGGAAGATCCGCGCGCCGAACTCTGGAAAGAGATGTAGGCGCGAGGGTTCCCGCTCGCGCCCGCAAAAACCTATCGTTTGCTGGGATCGTCCGCCGGATTGACGTAGTTAATCTGAACCGGCGACATCCCGTGGATCTGCAGAACAGTCTCGCCGTCGGCCATGGCATAGTGATGCATGTCCGGATCCAGATATGCGAAGCTGCCGGCGGGAAAGCTCATCATGCGCTCGGGGTCGAACTTATCTCCCATCCCCACCTTTAGCGTTCCGGACAATACCGACACATTCTCACGCTTGGGATGCCAATGAGGAGCGACCTTGTAGCCCGCGGGCATCTTCAGCCGGATTGTATAGTCGCCGCTAGAAGCCATGGGATCACCTTCCAGTACGGCCATCTGGGCTCCGGGCGGCATAGAGGGAGGAGCCGGACCAAACTTCACCTGATCCGGAGTAAAGGCATTCTGCGGAGTGGCAGTGCTTTGAGCCACTGCCATCGTTGTTGCGCCAAGCAGAACGACTAGGAAAAGTGGCTTCATGGATCCCGCCTCCTTGCGGGCGATGAATCATAAACCGCGCGACTGGAAACCACAATCAGCTCGTGCCGTCCGGCAAGGCGCAGCCGATTTCTTTCGTTACGCCGGTTCCTGGCCCGGCGGCAAAAAAACTTGAGAATCTTCTTTCACTCTGCATCTAAGTTGCCGTATGCTCACGTCTGCGAACTTGCATCCAGCCGAATCTGCAGAACGCAAGCAGCGCTTAAGGAGGAAGCCATAGAAATTGGCAACAGCTACCGCGACTACTGAGTCTCACCGGCACTCCCTCACAATTCTCCCCCGGAAAAAATCCGTCCGCCTCACCCTCTGGCCTCTGGTCGCCGCCACCTTCTTTATGGTGTCGGGCGGAACTTATGGCACGGAAGACATTGTGCATGGCGCGGGTTACGGCAGAGCGATCCTGATCCTGTTGCTGACCCCCGTTCTGTGGAGTCTTCCCACTGCCTTCATGATCGGAGAATTATCCAGCGCGCTGCCTTTCGAGGGCGGTTATTACGCCTGGGTGCGCCGCGCTATGGGTAAGTTCTGGGGCTTCCAGGAAGCCTGGCTCTCGCTGGTAGCGTCGATTTTCGACATGGCGATCTATCCGACCTTGTTTGTCCTGTACCTCAACCGTCTTTTCCCCTGGTTCGCCGAGGGACATCGCGGCGTGATGGTGGGGCTGGCTGTAGTCATTGTCTGCGCCCTGCTCAATATTGCCGGAGTGCGGGTGGTTTCGACGACTTCGCTCTGGCTGTTCTTCGCCTTGTCCGCGCCATTCATATTGATCGTGGCCATCGCGCCCTTCAAATTAGGAGCGCTGGCAACGGCAGTAACAAAACCGACGACCTCCAGCGTGGACATTCTCGGCGGCCTGCTCATTTGCATGTGGAACTACATGGGCTGGGACAACGCTTCGACCATTGCTACCGAAGTCGAGCGCCCCCAGCGGACCTATCCGCGGGCCATGCTGGCAGCGGTGGTGATTGTGGCCGTGAGTTACATTCTCCCGGTTGCGGCCATGTGGATGACCGGCCTTTCCTCGAGCGCCTGGGAAACAGGTTTCTGGGCGGATATTGCAGGGCTGCTGGGCGGACCTCTACTGCGCATCGGACTTGCCCTTGGTGGCATGATCAGCGGCTTCGGCATGTTCAACGCCCTGGTGATGAGCTATTCGCGCCTTCCCCTGGCCATGGCCCAGGACGGAATGCTGCCTCGCGTGTTTGGAAAATTGCAGCCGCGTTCCCGTGCCCCATGGGTGGCGATTGTGGTCTGCGCCGTCGGTTGGGCGATGTGTCTCGGACTGGGCTTCGAGCGCCTGGTCACAATCGACATCCTGCTTTACGGCGCCAGCCTGAGCCTGGAATTTATCGCGCTTATCGTTCTGCGCTTCCGCGAGCCTGACCTGCCGCGTCCCTTCCGCGTCCCCGGCGGAATGTTCGGGGCCTTCGCCGTGGGCATCGCTCCCATGCTGCTCCTGGGTTTTTCGGTTGTGCGCAGTGAAACCGAGCGGGTTCTGGGGATGAGTTCCTTCGCCTTCGGAATGCTGCTGATCGCCGCCGGAGTCGTAGCGTACTTTCTCAACCATGCGCTCAAGCCAGCGGGTTGGGCGGGAGCCGCAGGCAAACCAGAAGCCGCCGCATAAGAAGAACAGTCATGCTGAGCGAAATGACTGCATCGCGAAGCGAAGCGGTCGCGGAGTCGAAGGATCCAGCTAGTGCCTGCGCCGGGATGAACGCCCTTATCCAGTCTCAACAGTTGTAGTCCAGAATGCCAGGCGGATACCTTCGCCTCAATGCCGGGGTTACCAATAGCGCCTTCGAACTCAGCCATCGTTCGCAAAGCGTACGATGGCCTTGGCTGAGGATGACAGTGCTGCGGTGGCTTCTTTCTTTTGTTGTAGACTTTGTCCGTGACTAAACGTAAGTCCAAGGGTGCTTATATGATCTCGGCCGTCGCCGAGATGTATGGCATCCATCCGCAGACCTTGCGCCTCTACGAACGCGAGGGCCTGCTCAAGCCATCGCGCACGGAAGGAAATACGCGCCTCTACACCGACGAAGACTTGCAGCGTCTGGAATTCATCCTTTCGCTGGCCCGCGATCTGGGAGTGAACATCAGCGGCATGGCAATCATCCTGCAAATGCGCGAACGCATGGAAGAGATGCAGCGCCAGATTCAGGATTTCGTGAAATATATCCAGGAAGAAGTGCTGTCGCGTGCCAGCGCCGCCGCAGATCCATCTCGCGGAGCGATTGTCCCAGTGCGCCGGCCGTTCGTGACCCCCGCGCCACGAAAAAAGTAGGCGGCGTCAGTCGTATTTCTCGAACAGAATCGACTTGCGATCCCAACCCAGTTCCTTGAGCAATTCGCGGTTCGCTTTGATCATCTTGTCGAGCCCGCAGATATAGGCCTGCATGTCCCTGCGTCCTTGAACGATGCTTGAGACGTATTCCTGAACGTAGCCGCGAGGACCTTGCCAGTCTGGAGTTCCCCGGCTCAGCGTGGGAGAGTAGTGAAAGTTGGCATGCCCGGCTGCGAGGCGGAGAAATTCATCGTGATAGTAAATGTCCCTCTCGGTCCGGTTTCCAAACAAAAGCCAGAGGTGCTTGCTCTGATGTCGAGCGCGGTCGGAGAGCAGCCAGTGCAGCATGGAGCGGAAAGGCGCGATGCCTGTGCCGGTTGCGATGAAAATGGTGTCGCGAAGTGGCGGCCTCAGAATGAAGTCGCCGAACGGCCCTTGGCAGGCGATCTCTTCTCCCTCTTTCATGTCGCAGAGGAAGTTCGACATAAATCCATCTTGCACGCGATTAAGGCATAGAGCAAAGCGATTGTCGTCTCCAGGCGGGGAGGCGATCGAGTATGCCCGGGTAATTTCTTCGCCATCCGGCCTGCTTGTTTTAAGCGAGAGCCACTGGCCCGCGACGAAACCGAAGCGAGACACTCCCTGCAGTTCGAATTCGAGATGCCTGGTGACTTGGGAAAGAACGAGAGACCGGGTGAGACGGGCGGTGAAGGTCTGGAAAGGAGTCATCAGTAGTAATAGATGACAAATACGGCAGGCCGGGAGCGGCGCGCCAATCTATTCTACGGCTGAAGATTTGCCTTGAGCCCGAGCTGTCTCACCAGCCAGTCGTAGCGGTCCCGCAGCGCCTGAGGATCATTCAACTCATGACCTGTGTCATGCAAGGAAGCCTCCACGGAATATACCGTTCCCCATCGTAAGGGGCGGCGCAGCGGGGACGTGCGCGCCTACACACTTATTCTACGGTTACCGACTTTGCCAGATTTCTCGGTTGATCCACGTCGCATTCTCGTCGTACCGCGATATGGTAAGCCAGCAACTGCAGGGGCACGATTTCCAAAATTGGCGACAACTCTTCCGGCGCGGCCGGAACGTAGAGGACGTGGTCGGCAGCTTCTTTGATATCGTCATCCCCTTCAGTGGCCACCGCGATCACCTGTCCAGAGCGGGCTTTTACTTCTTTCAGGTTCGAGATGGTCTTCTCATACCGCACCATCGACAGTTCATTTTTGGGGTCACTTGTGGCAATGATGACGACCGGCAGATTTTCGTCGATCAGCGCATTGGGACCGTGTTTCATTTCGCCCGCGGGATAGCCCTCAGCATGGATATAGGAAATTTCTTTCAGCTTGAGAGCGCCTTCGAGCGCGATGGGATAATGAATGCCGCGTCCCAGAAAAAGAAAATCCTGCGCGCGTACGTATTCTTTAGCTAGATCCTCACATTCCTGCTCGCGCGTGAGCAGATGCTCGAGTTTGCCGGGAAGGCGCGTAAGTTCCTGCATGGCTTCAACAGCTTGTTCTTTGCTGGTAGTACCGCGCACTTGCGCCATGTACATGGCGAACAGGTATAGAGCAGTGAGTTGGGCGGTAAACGCCTTGGTCGATGCCACGCCGATTTCCGGGCCGGCATGCGTGTAGATTGTCCCGGAAGCTTCCCGCGTAATCATGGAGCCAACCACGTTGCAGATAGCTAGAGTCTTCGAACCTTTGGCTTTCGCCTCACGCTGGGCGGCGATGGTGTCTGCAGTTTCACCTGACTGCGAAATCAGAGCGGTAATCGTATCTGGCGGGATGATTGGGTCGCGATAACGCCACTCGCTGGCATAATCGACTTCAACCGGGATTCGTGCCAGCCGTTCAATCATGAACTTGCCGGCCTGAGCGGCATGCCAACTGGTCCCGCAGGCGGCGATATTGATTTTCCTGGCGGCCTTGAATTCCGCCTCGGTGATTTCCATCTCATCCAGAAAGACGTGCCCGGTCTCCTGCGAGATTCGTCCCAGGGTGGTGTCGCGGACGGCGCGCGGCTGCTCATAAATCTCTTTGAGCATGAAATGCTTGAAGCCGCCCTTTTCGGCCATGATGGGGTCCCAGGTGACATGCTGGACCTCGCGCACGATAGGCTGACCATTGAAGTCCGTGAGCTTTACGCCGTCCGGCGAAATTATCGCCAGATC
>CATPBY010000256.1 GCA_955652845.1 uncultured Terriglobales bacterium
ACTTCTCCAGGAGATCGTGTTTGATGTCCTTTCAATTCCGGCGCTTGTGGCGCGCCTTTGCACTTTATCCCGGTTTATTTCTTTTGCTGGTGTCGTTACCCGCGTTGGCGGCGGAAAAGCCACACATCCAGGTGGACGATTACCAGATTGACGCTGAGCTGACACCTCACACTCACAAACTTGTGGCTCGCGCCAAGGTCAAGTTCTCCGCCCTGGAAGATGTGAATATCGCCAGCTTCGAGTTACACAATGCCCTGAGGCTGACCAAGGTAAGCGACGCAGCGGGCAAGCTGCTGTCCGCCGAGCGGATCACACAGGACTCTACCGTGCGGGTGCAATTGCCCGAGGGAATCACCAAGGACAGCTCAACCACTCTGACCTTTGAATACGAGGGCGTCCTCGATTCGGCTGACGAAAGCCCGGTGCAGGGACTGAAGCTGGCCGCGATCGCCGACGACACTACTTATTTGCTGTACGCCGCGCGATGGTTTCCGGTAAACGCGTACGGCATTAATCGCTTCACCGCCACCATGAACATTACGGTGCCAGCGCACATGCTGGTAATCGGAAGCGGGAAGGAATCCTCGAATGCTGCTCCGGTCAAAAAAGGCCCTGGTGGCGGGCTGCCGACCAAGACTTACACGTTTGTCTGGGGCAAGCCCAGTTTTCCCGGGACCATCGTTGCCGGTCAGTTTCAGGAGTTCAAGAGCAACGAGGCGGGCCTTGATCTGCACATATTTTTTAAGCCGAATCATCAGGGACTGGGTCCGCAGTACACCGAGACTGCGGTCAAGGAATTTATTTACTACGTCACACTCTACGGGCCGCTGCCTGATTCCACGCTGAAGGTTATCGAAATTCCGGACGACACGGTTCCAGCTGCATGGGCTCCGCAGATTGCCGCTATCGCCAGCCGCGCGATTACGGAGCGCGTGAACTATCGCCTGCTGGCCAACACGATCGCCCACCAATGGTGGGGAGTTTCGGTAAGCCCGGCTTCACGGGATGACTGGTGGCTGAACGACGGCTTCGCGCGATACTCCGAAGCCCGCTACGTGGAACAAGCCGCCGGACAGGCCGGGCTGGAAGAAGTAATCAAAGACATGTCTGTGGGAGCGCTGGCATACGATTCGGTGCCTCTTTCGAGCGCTGGTAAACTGGATCTGTTCTCGCCTGAATTTCAGTCCCTGGTGACCGACAAGGGCGCCATGATCCTGCACATGTTGCGCTGGGTGGAGGGAGATCAGAAGTTTGACGAAACCATGCGCGCTTTCGCTTCCAAGTATGCGGGAAAACCGGCGTCGCTGGACGATTTCCGCGCCATCGCCGAGGAAAAGCATGGCAGCCAGCTGACCTGGTTTTTCTCGCAGTGGCTGGATTCCACCGGCGCCCCGGAGTTCAAAACCAAGTACACAGTTTATCGGCTGGGCAACAATAAGGGCTTTCGCGTAGTGGGTCAGATCACGCAGGACCTGGATCTGTTTCGCATGCCTGTCTTGCTCAAAATTGACACCAATGGCAAGACCGAAGAAAAGCGAATTGAGGTGGTGGGCACCGATTCAGCGTTTACCGTGGAAACTTTCGGCAAGCCTCGCCGCATTGTCATTGATCCCGACGATCGCGTGCTCAAAAACTCCACCGACATTAAACTGCGCTCGTCTATCCTCCGCGGCCAAGGGATGGTTACCCAGGGCGACCTGGCGGGGGCGCTGGCGGAGTTCAACAAGGCGCTCGAGGTCAACAAAAATAGTTCGCTGGCCCACTACCGCGTGGCTGAGGTTTTCTTCCTGCAGCACAACTTTCAAGCCGCGGCCAACGCGTACCGCGAGTGCCTGAACGGAGATGGCGATCCCCGCTGGACTGAAGTCTGGAGCCATATTCAGTTGGGAAAGATTTTCGATCTCACCGGACAGCGGGAGCGCGCTACGAACGAATATCGCCAGGCGCTGCAGACCAACGACAACACGCAGGGGGCGCAGGAAGAGGCCAGAAAGTACCTGCAAAAACCGTTCGAGCAGCCAAGGAAATAAGCGCTGAGTGACTGTTAACTGTCTTTTATTGCAAGCGTGACTGTTGCTTTGGACACCAGCTTTTCGACGGAATCTCTCGTGGCAAAGATTTCTGATTCGCAGATGACGAGCCTTTTCCCCGCGCGCAGGACCCGCCCCCGGCAACGCAAGCGGTCGGCGACGGCCGGACGCAGAAAATTAATCTTGAATTCTACCGTGATGACATCCTGCTCCAGCCTCACAGCGGCACGGGCTGCGCAACCTGCGGTGTGATCGGCCATGGTGGCCAGCACGCCGGCATGGATCATTCCGTGCTGCTGTTTGTGCCGTCCCACCGGGACCAGGACGGTTTCGCAGAATTCGTCTTCGATCCGGACGAGTTCGATGCCCAGGTCAAGAACAAAATTCGCGGTGTTGAAGATGTGGCGGACTCGGCTTTCCCGGATTTCATCCATGAAGATGGCTAGATTGGGATGTCAGTAGGCCCAGCGCAGCAGCGTCACTCCAGCCGTGAAACCCGCGCCTACTGAAGCCAGCAGAACCAGATCTCCTTTTTTCAGGCGACCTTCATCGAGCGCGGTGCCCATGGCCAGTGGAATAGTTCCTGCAGTAGTGTTGCCGTAGCGGTCGATGTTAACGATGACGCTTTCCGGCCGCAGCCCGAGCCGGTCCGCGGTCGCAGTGATGATTCGGCGGTTAGCCTGGTGGGGGATAAAAACATCGACATCTTGGGCCTTTAGTCCGTTGCGCTCAAGAATTGCTTCGCACAATTCCATTTGCTTGCGAATAGCAAATTTAAAGACGGCCTGCCCGTCCTGGTGCACAAAATGCATCTTCTTGTCCACGGTCTCGTGGGTTGAGGGGTGGAGACTTCCGCCACCCGGCATGTAAAGGGAGCAGCCGCCCGAGCCGTCGACCTCGTGGATGAAATCGATGATGCCCAACTCCCCATCGTCGGCGGGTTCGAGGATTACCGCACCGGCGCCGTCGCCAAAAATCACACAGGTGGCGCGGTCGGTGTAATCAATAATTGAAGACATTACGTCCGCGCCAATTACCAGGACTTTTTTGTGTGCCCCGGTGGCGATGAATTGAGCTCCCGCCTGCAGGGCATAAACGAATGCCGAACAGGCCGCCGAGAGATCAAATCCCCAGACGCCTTTCGCCCCCAGTTTGTGCTGCACCAGGCATGCGGTGGAGGGAAAAAGCATATCGGGCGTGACCGTAGCAACGATCAGAGCATCCAGATCGTCGGGCACCAAGCCTCGCTGGGTCAGCGCTGCTTTGGCGGCTTCGGCGGCCAGATCGCTGGTGGCCATCCCCTTTTCCACCATATGGCGCTCGCGAATGCCGGTGCGATCGACTATCCACTCGTTGGAAGTTTCGACCAGCTTCTCTAAATCAGCATTGGTCAGCAGGCGCGGTGGAACGTATGTACCCAGGGCGCTGATCTTGGCGCGGACAAGCTCGCTCACTCTATGAATTCTCCGGGATAAGATGAACTCGGTATTCTCTCCCAGCCACAAGGCAATGTCCAACCCAGGTTGCTCGTTGGATAAGGGGCAGGGAAAGAAGTGGGAAGCGGAAATCCAGCGGCAGGAACGATATGCCAGGCACCGGCGACCCACTGCACACGCAAGAGCCCGTTACCGTTGCTTCCTTCCGGACCTGGCGGGGTTGGCGAGAGTACGTCGCGCGGGACCGATGCCCGACAAAGTCATTTTAACATCCGGGCGGCAACCGCCGGGCGCCGGTGCAGCGCCGCGAGACGCAGCAGAGTGTGATGCCCTCAGTACTCTTTTCTTTCGGGGCGTAATCGCCAACAATGGACCGAAGCCCATGTTTCCCATGCACGATCCCCGACTGGCGAAAATCACCTTACCTGCGGCCATCGAGCGCTACTTTGAGGTTGCGCTCTATCTGTTGGTTCTGACCGGGTTCGGCACGCTGGCCTCGACCGGAGGCCTGGATACTTCAACGATCTTTTTGGTCGGCGCCTTTCTTCTGTTTCGCGGTTATCTGCTGGCCACGCGCCGCAGGCTGATTATCGCGGAACGCTGGACAAGCATTCTGACTCTGGCTTATCTCGCACTATACGCAGCGGAATACCTGCTGCGGTCAGGCGGATTGCTGAATACATTCCTGAATGCCACGGTCCATCTAGTGCTGTTTGTCATGGTGGTGCGCCTGTTCTCCGCCCATCGTGATCGAGATTTCTATTTTCTGGCGGTAATTTCTTTCCTGATGGTCCTGGCTGCAGCAGTCCTGACTGTCGACAGTAGTTTTCTGCTGACATTTTCCGGCTTTATGCTCATGGCAGTTGTGACATTCATCCTGATGGAGATGCGGAATGTCTCGGCCAGGGCCACGATTCATCCCCGGGAATCAAGCGGAACACCGCTGTATCGTCACATGGCATTTTCGCTGGCCGTGGCGACACCGGCGATTGTGCTGCTTGTTCTGCTGGGAGCAGCCGGCATCTTCTTTGTCTTGCCCCGTATTTCCTCTGGTTACCTCAGCGCGTACACCCCGGACGGTCAGCTTACGACTGGGTTCAGTGACATGGTTCAACTGGGAACGATTGGCGAGATTCAACAGTCCAGCGCGGTGGTAATGCATATTCAGGTTGATGGCGACAAGAGTGGCGGCTTCGACCTGAAATGGCGTGGAGTGACGCTGAGCAGCTTCGACGGAAGGACGTGGTCGACGGCTCACGAACAATACATTGCACCTCGCCTGCCCGATGGCCGCTTCGTCTTGTGGCAGCCCGATGCCGGCGCGCCGGCGCGCAAAACTTCACGGCCGGTCCGCTACCTGGTGCTGATGGAACCGATGCGCACCAATGTTTTTTTTCTTGCTGCGACCCCGCAAACTTTGGAGGGCAACTACAGCATGGTGGCGCTGGATGGCGGAGGAGCAGTTTATGACCTGGATTCCGAGCATCCCGTCAGCCGGTACGGAGCGATCTCGAATCTCTACCAGCCGAGTGCGGACGACCTGCGGTCGGCAACGGGCGTTTACCCGTCGCAGATTTCATCGGTCTATTTACAACTTGCGCCGGGCCTCGATCCCCGTATCCCCCGGCTGGCAGAAACAATTACGTCCTCGGCGAAGACCTCGTTCGACAAAGCGGTTGCCATGGAAGCCTATCTGCGGAAAAACTTTGGATACACATTGCAACTGCCGCGTACCGTCCAGAAGGACCCTCTGGCTAACTTTCTGTTCGAACGTAAACAGGGACACTGCGAATATTTCGCATCGTCCATGGCAGTGATGCTGCGCACCCTGCAGATTCCCTCCCGTGTGGTGAATGGTTTTCGCACCGGCGACTTCAACGAGCTAACTTCGCAATATCTGGTCCGCTCGAGCAACGCGCACTCGTGGGTCGAAGCCTATTTCCCGGGTTATGGCTGGATCAGTTTCGATCCCACGCCGGCAGCTCCCATGACCGCTCCAGCTGGCTGGAGAAGGACCATGATGTATATGGACGCAATGGCGTCGTTCTGGCGAGAGTGGGTGATCAGTTATGATCTGAGCCATCAGCGAACCCTGGGACAGGTGGCGGCGCGGGGTGGCCGATGGTGGATCGACTCATTGCGGAGTTGGTCGCAACGCCACTACCAGGCGCTGCTTGCAGGCGCGCGTCGCACCCAGGGAGCTGCGGCACTGAAGCCCAGGCGCTGGACCGCTATGGGAGTCCTGATTACGCTGACGCTGGTTCTGGCGCTTAATACAGGGCGATTAAGAAGATTACTTCAGCGCCGCGGTCTGGCGGCGCGGCCGGAGAGATCTCCACGACTGGCTGCCACCATCTGGTATGGGAGGATGACACGCATGATCGCGCGCCGCGGCTGGCTGAAATCGCCGGCGCAGACGCCTCAGGAGTTCGTCACTTCTATTGAAGATGGCGCGGTGCGGACGAAAATGGCAGAATTCACGCGGAGGTATGAAGGCGCCCGCTTTGGCGGTTCCGCCGATGATGCACGGCGGCTGCCAGAGCTCTACGAGGAAGTCTCATCCGCATCACGAAAATAATCGATCATCCCATTCGGGGTCAAAAACGCCAGACCACGCCACCACCGACAAAGAAATTATGCTGGCGGCTTTTCGCGGTATTGACGTTCAGTTGAGGCACGCCGGAATAAAAATCCCGTATTTGGCCCCTTAAGCTGAGGGTGTGCCAGGCCCTTACATCCAAGCCGCCCCCAATCTGCAAGACTCCCGTTGTGCTGCCCGTCTTCCCCGGGTTGGATCCTCCGAACTCGAGCTTGGAACTCTCGCTGAAATGACCAAAGCCGCCCCCGATACTGAACCAGGGCGAAAGGGCGCTGTCCGGTACCAGGTTGGCGCGGATGGAAGGAGTCACGAAAAACGTCCTGTAACTCTCGGGTATGAGATTAAGTTCGAAATGCAGATCTTCGTCAGGATCGTAAACCAGCGGCACTTCAACAGTGAGTCCGAAAATCCCCCTGTTCTGCAGGTGGCGTCCGTAGTTCACTTCAAAAGTGAAGCCGTTACCGAGTTGCACACTGGTATTAGTAGCACTGGTGCCGCTTGCTCTCTGATCGCTGATGAAGGTACGTCCGACGATGCCGGTCAACTCGTTCTTTTCTTGAGCACCGGCACTTGATATCAGGATCAGCAACGGGGCCGCGACCCACAACCATTTCGACGCCATCTCTTTCTCCCGCGAAGGCTGGCTTAATCGATCGCGAGACTTAGGGTAGCACGACATGGTGGCGCCCGCGGCCGGGTTGGCGCGCCCCGGAACCACGTGGCTTACGGGTGTTAGAATCAAAGATTACATGTCAATCGAAATACCAACCGCAGTGGCCGGGGCGCCAAATGAGGCGGCGGAGAAAGCATTTCCTGCTTCCGCAAAGGTCGGTTTCGTCAGCCTGGGATGCCCCAAAAATCTAGTGGATAGTGAAGTAATGATGGGCATCCTATCGCAGGCGGGAGCGGAATTGACCTCGCGCACGGAAGACGCCGACGTCATTGTAGTGAATACTTGTTCGTTTATCGCCAGCGCTCAACAGGAGTCTGTAAACACCATTTTAGAGATGGCGCGGCATAAGAAGAATGGACGTCTTCGGAAACTGGTAGTGGCAGGCTGTCTGGTGGAACGCTTTCGCGACGAGATTCGCAAGAGCATTCCTGAGGTTGACGCGGTCGTCGGTACCGGAGAGTTGGAAAACGTCCTTGTAGCAGCGGATATTGAAGCACCTCCAAGGAGCAACTCGCCGTTCAACATCCTGCAGTCGCGGCCAGAAGGCGACCGGCGTGCCGCCCAGGGCCGCTTCTCGCACGAAAACTGGGATGGAGCAGTCGCCGACCTCCCCAACTACCTTTACAATGAAGCGACTCCACGAGTGCTGGCTACGCCCGGCTATACCGCATACATCAAGATCGCGGAAGGCTGCGATCATCCCTGCAGCTTCTGCATCATTCCGCAATTGCGC
Organism: uncultured Terriglobales bacterium; assembly: GCA_955652845.1. Lineage (GTDB taxonomy): Bacteria > Acidobacteriota > Terriglobia > Terriglobales > Acidobacteriaceae > JABCYV01. The sequence goes on from CATPBY010000256.1 coordinate 7,472, forward strand.
GGTAAATTCCGTTCGCGCCGTTTCGAGTCGGTGGCCGCCGAGGCCGAGCGCCTGGCTCGTTCTGGCGTCCGCGAAATCACCCTGATCGGCCAGGACACCACCTGCTACGGCGAAGATTTCGGGCTCAAAGATGGACTCGCGCTTCTTCTGGAGAAGTTAGCCGGCATTGAAGAACTACATTGGATACGTTTCCTGTACGCCTATCCCAACAAAATTACAGACCGCCTGCTCGATACCATCGCCAGACATCCAAAGATTTGCTCCTACATGGATGTGCCGCTTCAACATGCCTCCTCTGCAGTTCTGAAACGCATGAAACGGGGCGGAGGACCAGATATTTTCTTGCGTTCCATTGAGAAAATGCGCAAGACCATTCCTGAGGTCACGCTTCGGACTTCGTTTATTGTTGGCTTTCCCGGCGAAACCGAAAATGAGTTCGAAGAACTGTGTGACTTTGTACGCGAGGCGGAGTTCGACTGGATGGGAACTTTCAGCTACTCCGATCAGGAAGGGGCGGGCGCTTACCGGTTGGACGGAAAGCTTTCGACTCGCGAAACGGAACGGCGGCGAAAACATCTGATGCAGATCCAGCGAAAAATCAGCAAGAAGAAAAAGAAGGACCTGGTGGGCAGGGAATTTGATTTTCTGCTGCAGGGGACTTCAGAGGAGACGGACCTGCTGCTCGAGGGCCGGACCGCGATGCACGCCCCCGAAATAGACGGCAAAGTGCTGATCAATGACGTTCCCGATGGGGTTGAACCACGCCCTGGAGAGTTCTATCGTTGCCAGATTACCGAGGCCCACGACTACGATCTGATCGCGAGAATCGTGTGAAGACCCTATGGCTCGCAAGCTTCCGCCCAACCTGAAGTGCCCTACGTGCAGGAAGACGGTCAAGAGCAAAGACCCCGAGTTCCCCTTTTGCAGCGATCGTTGCCGCTTGATCGATCTGGGCAAGTGGGCGAGCGGAGCATACGTTATTTCATCGCCCCTGACGGATACTTCCGAGGATGAAGTCTCATCCGGCGCCGATCATTCCGATGAAGACTGAGCATGGCGCGGGCATTCCACCATCTTCTACTCCGCTGGATTCAGTGCAGGCTGCAAGCGCTTCGCGCGCTCCAGCATGGGCAACGGTGGTCGCCACTTTCTTCGGTGCGGGATACCTGCGTCCTGGTCCCGGAAGCTGGGCGTCTGCATCGACAGTGCTTTTGTGGTGGCTTCTGACGCGCCGGATAACCCTGTCCTACCAACCCTGGATTGCGTTGCTGATCACCGCGATCGCCGTCCTCGCGGGAATTCCGGCGGCGACGCTGGTTGCCCGGGCCAGCCGTCTTAAAGATCCTCAGTTTGTGGTGATTGACGAAGTCGCGGGCCAACTCCTCACTCTTATTGCGATTCCGGTATCGTGGAAATCTCTGCTGCTGGGCTTTATACTTTTTCGTGGGTTCGATATCGTGAAGCCGCCGCCGGTTCGTCAACTGGAACAACTGCCTGGAGGTATAGGTATCGTAGTGGACGACCTGGGAGCTGGACTTTACGCTCTCATCGTGATGCACGCTGTGCTGCATTTCGGTTGGTTGCCGCGATAATTGAGTTTGCGCGCTGCAGGGAAGCTGGGGTCCATGGGAATTTCCGACCGTCTGCTGGGCAAAAAAAACGTCAACGGCAACCCGCAGATTGAAGCCGTGCATCCTGCGGCGGCCCTGCCGGGTGGGGAAGTGCGAATCGTTGGACGAAGCCTGCGCCCGGCAGACCTGCGCCGGCCTCGGGTGCGCTTTGGCGAGGTTGAAGGGGCCGTGGTGATTAGTTCCGACGATTTTCTGGTGGCTCGGGTACCGGAGGGCGCGTCCACCGGCTCAGTCGTGGTTTCGACCAACGGCCATACCAGCAATCCCCACCCCATTAAGGTGGCAACGCCCATCGCGGAGAACCTGCATCCTGTGACCAATCCCGCGCTTGACGCCGAGGGCAATATTTACGTCACGTTCTCAGGCGCTCGCGGACAGAAGGTTCCGGTATCCATCTACAAGATAGATACCAATTACAACATGAAACCGTTTCTGACGGACATGATGAACGCCACTTCCATCGCTTTCGATCGCGATGGCCAGATGTATGTTTCGTCGCGCTTCGATGGCACCGTGTACAAAGTCGCTCCCAACGGCACCATGTCTGCTTACGCAGAGAGCATGGGAGTGGCTACAGGTATTGCTTTCGATCGTGCGGAAAACCTATATGTTGGGGATCGCAGTGGAACAATTTTCAAAATCGCCCGTGATCGCCAGATTTTTGTCTTCGCCACTATCGAGCCCAGCGTCTCCGCTTATCATCTTGCTTTCGGACCTCATGGCGATCTGTTTGTAACCGGGCCGACGACTTCCAGCTTCGATTGCGTTTACAAGATCAATCCCCAGGGAGGCGTTTCTACGTTTTATCGCGGGGTGGGGCGTCCTCAGGGTCTGGCGCTCGATGTCGATGGCAATCTTTATGTGGCGGCTTCGGTCACGGGGAAACGCGGCATCGTAAAGATCACTCCGGATGGCAAGGCTGCGCTTGAGGTCGCGGGTTCGGGACTGGTAGGCCTCGCTTTTGCTCCGGGCCGCTCAGTGATTCTTGCCACAACCGATAGCGTGCATCACCTCGCCTGGAATATTCAGGGATTGCCGGCCCTGGCTGAGTTACCTGCCTGAAAGAGCATTCAGCGGTTTCATTCCTATCGCAGTGGCATCACGGCGATCATTTAAACTGCTAGTGTGAATGCCGAAATCGTGGCCATCGCCTCGGAGTTACTGACGCCGTATCGTCAGGACACAAACTCCCTCTATCTCACTGAAAAACTCAACCAGCTCGGCGTGGAAGTGATCTTCAAAACTATCGTAGGGGATCGGCGCGAACATCTCACAGCTAGCGCCAGCCTTGCGCTCTCCCGCGTGGACATTGTGATTTTCATGGGCGGCCTGGGGCCGACCGAGGACGACCTCACCCGTGAGGCCGTGGCAGAAGCGCTGCAATTGCAACTTCATCGTGATCCTGAGATTGTCGCCGCCATCGAACGCCGTTTCGCCTCTCGCGGATGGAAAATGTCGCCCAATAACGCCAAGCAGGGTGATGTCATCGCGGGCGCTGTGGTCCTCCCCAACCCTAATGGCACGGCGCCCGGGCAATGGATCAGCGGAAAATATGAAGGCCGGGAAAAGCTGATCATGCTTCTGCCCGGCCCGCCCCACGAACTGAAAGCGCTCTTTGATCGCGAGTGCATGGATCGCCTGCGCGCAAAAGTGCCGCAGCAATTTATCGCGACTCGCGTGTTGAAGGTCGCTGGCATGGGTGAATCAGCCTGCGACGCGAGGGTCGCCCCTATTTACAAGAGTTTCGCAGATGTGCAGACCACAATTCTCGCCGGCGCCGGCGAAATTCAGTTGCACTTGAGCAGCCGTGCCGGCTCACTCGATGCTGCGCAGGAACGGGTGGACCAGCTAGTCGAAGAGATCGAACAGGAGCTGGGCGATTGTGTTTTTTCCGACAATGGGGATTCGCTGGAGCAGATTGTTGGCTACTATCTGCAGATGCGCAACGCCTCGCTTGCCGTTGCGGAATCGTGCACTGGTGGGTTGCTGGCGGAACGTATCACCTCGGTCAGCGGCAGTTCGCGGTATTTTTTGGGTGGCGTGGTGGTTTATTCCAACCAGCTGAAGACCGCATTCGCCGGCGTCCCCGCCGAGC
>CATPBY010000257.1 GCA_955652845.1 uncultured Terriglobales bacterium
ATTCGGTGCGCTGCCGCGCTGCTGCATCGCATTGGAGACGGGAATGCATTCGCCCTGGGTGAGCCGCTTGCTGAGCGAGTTCGGACACGAAGTGATCGTGGCGCATGCGCGCAACGTGCGTCTGATCGGAGAGAGTCGCAAGAAAGATGATCGGCGGGACGCACAGACTCTGGCCCGGTTGGCGCGGATCGATCCCCAGTTGCTGTGTCCGGTGAAGCATCGCAGCGCCCAGGCGCAGGCGGATCTGACCGTGATCCGGGCACGAGCGGGACTGGTGCGAGCCAGACCGCGCTGGTCAACACGGCCCGCGGGCTGGCCAAGAGTTATGGGGAACGGCTGCGGGGATGCAATGTGCGCAACCTGAATCCGGAAAAAGCGGAGGGGCTGAGTCCCGAGCTGCAACGGGCATTGGAGCCATTGCTGGCGTGTATCGCATCCCTCAGTGAGCAGATACGCCAGTACAACGAGCGCATCGAAACTCTGGCCCAGCAGACCTATCCTCAGAGCGCGTTGCTGAAGCAGATCAAAGGAGTGGGCACGCTGATCGCTCTCACCTACATGCTGACGCTGGAAGATCCGCATCGCTTCGGCAAGAGCCGCGACGTGGGATGTTATCTGGGACTGCAGCCGGGACGCAGAAACTCGGGGCAGAGCGAGCCGCAGATGCACATCAGCAAGGAAGGTGACCCGTATCTGCGCACGCTGCTGGTGCAAGGGGCACAGCACATTCTGGGACCGTTCGGTGTGGACTGTGATCTGCGGCGGTGGGGACTGAAGCTGGCGGAGCGGGGAGGAAAGAGTGGGAAAAAGCGAGCCATCATCGCCACCGCCAGAAAGCTGGCGGTGTTGCTGCATCACCTGTGGGTGAGCGGAGAAGCGTACGAGCCGTTGCACAACCGCAGTCGAGTCCCATTGCCGATGGCAGCTTAAAAAGATTCTGGGAAGGAAGGAAATACGAAGCCTAAAGCCGAGTTCCGGTGACTGCGTTAATCGCCTGGCCCGGGTTCCACTCAGCAAGAGCAGAACCACAGGGCGATAAACAGATGGCAGCACCGGCTGAAACGAGAACGCCCAACTTGCACCGAGCGAACCAATCGCTCATCCAAGAGTGCGGATGGAAGGATGGCGTCAGTGGTCACTCGGCGAAGGAGACAAAACTTGCCTAACTCAATGAGAAAAGAATCGACTTGACTCCGACCGGCCTTCTCATGGAAGGCGATTACATTAACAACCGGGGTTTTGAGCGTAATCGCGATTTTGCAACAGCTACGCGCAGCTACGGCAATAGTCAATCGTGACTCCCGCAGCCTTCAAGATAGCTTCACTCTGCACGCGATTTTCCTCGACCAGCCTAAGGTTAGTGTTGGTTTGTGGGCCTCCACCGGCTTGGACTGCCACAATCCTGCCATAGGGCCATGCCGAAAGAGGAAGGGACAATAACGTCTGATGCAGAGCGCCCACTGGAACTTTCTTCTCGAAAGCCGGTGCTAAACAGTGAACACGGATTCCATCGGACAACACCACTAGGAACGGGTTTCGCCAGTGCTCATAATCTTGAACATGCACGTAGAGCTGTGGGTTGGGAGCAGGAATCTGCGCAAGAGTCTGGATGGGTTCGGCTCGTGTCTCCACGCGATTGCAACCATGGCAAAATAGGGCAATGCCAACAACAGCTAACAGCAATGGTCTTCCCGTGAACTGCATACACAGTAGAGACACCGCGCGGCACCGCGAAAAGGATAAACGCTTTTCCCGGCGGGGAATGGGGGCAACTGTCGAAATCAGGCGTCAACACAAGCTTCCTCCGTCTCTTCACCCTCTCAGCCATTGCGCTGAACATCCGACTAAGGGTCTGCCTGACAGTAGCGACCCCATTCGACAGGATGGCCTGCAAGGTCAAGTCTTGGCCATCACAGTTGGACCGTCCGGTCCAACCAATAAAAAAGACGGCCACCCGGCCGTCCAAGCCCAAAACCGAACCGAAGCCTGCTACTGACTTACCGCGTCCTGCTCCAGCATCACTGCGATCTTTGCCACCAGATCGTCAATGCTCTTTCCGGTTTCCAGATTCGCATCCACCTGCGGATGCCGCTCCCCATCGGTATGCATAACCAGGACCCGCGTCCCGGGATGCGTCTTCTTGACCATGTACGGCAAATGATGCCGGTCGTTTCTGGTCAACGTTGGCCCGAGCACAACCAGATCAAAAGCATCCCGCTCGAGCGCGTCAAGCGCTCCGCTGCGCCCCAGGGCCTGGGTCACGTGGTGACCTGCCTTTTGAATGGAAACTGCCTGTCCTACAATGACTTCCGCGTCATCTTCCGCATATAAAATCTTCAGCTTGTGTGTAGATTTCCCGCCGTTTGCCATGCCAGCCTTTCCTGGTACTGGTGGCTCCGACGGTAGCAATGCCCGCTGGAATTGAGAATGTCACCGAAGACCAGGGGCAAACCAGTCCAATCCCCCCCTCTCCTGATTCTTTGGGAACCTGTTGGTCGGCCCCAAAAACCGGCTCTCTTTCCCGCAATACAATCCAAGGCTATAATTCGCCCGCCGGAAGTCGTCCCCCGGAGAATGAGGATAAGGAATGCGTCTTCCACCTGCCTGTCGGTTTTTGCTTTGCACCTGGTGGATTGCCATCGCTGCGTTCGCGCAACAGGCTGATCCTGCAGGATCCGCCAGCGCTTATTGCACCCTTGCCGACGGCAAAGAAATCAGCGTGCAATACCAAAACTCCGCAGATGTTGCAAGGGAAGACCCGCACCCGGGCAAGGTCTGGTTGCCGGGAGGAACTCCGATTACCCTGTTCACTGAGGCTCCTCTCACCATCGCCAACGCGCAAATCCCGGTCGGCGCGTACAGCCTCTACATTCTTCCCGGTAAGAAAGACTGGACTTTAATCGTGAACAGGAATGTTGCCGCCGGCAGCCCGTATGACGAGAAGCAGGACCTGGTGCGCGCCCACATGGAGATGGGCCAAATCAGTTCACCGTCGAAACAGCTTCAAATCTCCTTCGCCCACATGGCCCCAAAACTCTGTGGCCTCCGCCTCTACGCGGGAAAGACCGGAGCGTTCGTCGATTTTCAGGAGAGGTGATCCGAATACGATTGCCATCCCGCGCCTTTCCCCTGTTGTCACGCCGGGCGAAGTCGAGGATCTCGGTGTTTCTTCACGCCCTGCGATATCTCCTAACAAAGCTCTGCCTCGCTGTTATAATCGCCCGGTCTTTCCGGCACTGCAAAGCACACACATTCAAGAGTTAAATTCAGGAGCAAACCATGAAGAGCATTTGCACTTTGCTGCTCGCTGTTTTTTCGTTCTTCTCCATCGGCGTTGCGCAAACTGCGCCGCCGGCTCGCACAGACGTTTACCACGTCAACTTTTCCAAGGCCGCTCTGGGTAAAGCCGCAGCGCTGGGCGAGGCGCTGAAGTCTGGAATCCCAAATTCGCCTATGCCTGGTCACTTTATTCTGCTGCGCCACCAGGACGGGGCAGAGTGGGACTACGTAACCATCAGCCACCTGGGAACCAGCACTACCTTAACCGCTGCCGGCACTCCCCCTCCGGCTACTCTCAGCGATCTCAGCGACTGGCATGGCGATACCTACGTCAACGGTCCCTCATGGGCCGAGTTCTCGCGCGAAATGGGCATGGGCGACCAGGCCGCGAAGACTGCCGGATCGGTGTATGTTGTCTCCGTGTATCGCGCTGCTCCCGGACATCGCGCTGAGCTGGAAAAAACTCTGAGCGCTCCTGCCGGCCGAAGAGCTACCGCCTCCGGCAATATCCTGATGATGCATCTTGAGGGGGGAGCCTGGCAGTATCTGACCATCGCCCGCTACAACTCATGGGCCGACTTCGCCACCAACGAAACCAACGCCGTGCAGGACATGAGCAAAGGCAAAGGCGGATGGTACGACTTGCGCGACCACGTAGCCTTCCATACCGACACCCTGACCGACCGAATGGCGCCGTAAGGGCGGGGAAATCTAGAGCTTGAGTGCAGCCAAAGGCAGTCCCTCGCAAGCCGTCGATGGCGGAATAATTGAGCTCCTTTTTTTGTATCAATAAATAGTGTCAAGAATATAGCGATACTTCACTCGGGCCAGACCGCGCTCGCGCTCAAACGGGTGAGGAAACTACCCAGCGTCCGCCCTCGGCCATAGTTATACTGCGGCAGCGACAACTCGATTGTCACGTCGCCACAGGAGCGCGCCCGCAACGATGAACCAGCCTGCCTGACCATAGATAACGATTCCAAACCCATGGGTATCGAGATTCAAGCGGCCGGAAACTAATGCGAATAAGGTGAGCAGTGCGAGGATCAAACCGTAGATTCCCAACCCACGAACTAGGTCTCTATTGCGCCAGATGGAAGCGGACCACAGCACAATAGCCACCGAGGACGCCGCCACAAATACCTGCGCATATGCCTGGTTCACATAGAAGTTGTAACGTGACATCATGCGCCAGCCATCGATCGCAGGCGATCCTGCGGAACTCACGATCTGCCGGAACAAGGCCGGTGCTACTAAACCATCAGCCACTGCCGCATTCATTACTGCAAGCAATGCGAGCGTGTACGCTACCAGCCCTGCCAATGCGAGACGGTCAAGTGATGCCAGGCGCCGGGAAAGTCCCCAGGTGCCGAGGAATTGGATGGGCACGCACGTCAGCGCCAGCACGTGCACAGCGATCAACATGCGGATCATCGGTTCGATTTGATCCGCCTTGACGTGTCCCGTCGGGTGCAGGCTCATGGTTATAATCATGCCGCACGTTCCCGCGATCAGCGCCAGCCCGCTTAAGCGATCGTCTGTCATGCGTCGAACTGTAGAGCACGAAACAGGAGGGGTCAATCCGCATTTGCGTCACTTACGGCGATCCTGAACAAAGAGGCACCCAATGTCCCGAAAAGTTGAGTCGTTAATCCCGAAGATCGATCATCGAGTCCGGCGCACACGCGACACGCTTGGTGATGCGCTGCTCGCGCTGATGCAGGAGAAGCTTTTCGAGACTATCACTGTGCAGGATGTGCTCGATCGCGCAGGCGTCGGCCGCTCTACGTTTTATGCGCACTACCGAGGCAAGGACGACTTGTTTCTTAGCGACCTGGAAGACTTTTTCGAAGGGATGTCGACCCTGCTCTTACGTCGCCCAGAGGGCTCGAATCGTGTAGCTCCGGTGCGCGAACTGTTTGGGCACGTCGCCGAAATGCGGCAGGTGCGCGCCGCATTGATCGCCTCCGATAAGATGCGCGAGTTTGTGGAGATGGGGCAGGAATATTTCGCGCGGGCCATCGAACAGCGTCTCGCCAAGTTGCCCGCGTCGCGCACCATCGCGCCGGCGCAACGCTGTGCCATGGCGCACGCTTTCGCCGGAGCCTTGCAGTCACTCTTGTCGTGGTGGATCGATCACAGTGCGACCACCTCGCCTGAAGAGATGGACGACCTCTTCCATCGGATGGTGTGGTCCGGCATCGCCACACCACCGGCATCTTCAGTTCTGGCCGGTTTCCCACGCGAGGGTTAACTTACCGAACTAACAGCCAATGTACGGTTTGTCGCCCAATTCGGAAACCGTGCGATCGTCGTCTTAAAATCGCCACATCACCCAATCATGCCGTCAATAAGCGCCAGCGCCCGGTTGCGACAGTTGTTAGTCTTGAAACTCCGTCGCTTCTCTCGGTGTCTATCTGGGTATGAGAATTGTCGCGCTACTCATTGTTGTGGCTGCGAACACGGTGTCCGCACAAACAAGCACCGAAGTATCCCGGCTCGATCTACCGCTTGAGCAGCGTCTAAACGTCCCTCAACGGGTAGCCTCGGTTCCTCTTAGGCTGACGGACTTCGTCTCCTTCATTGCGACTTCCTACAAGGTGCCGCTGCTGGTAGAAACGCCCGCTCCGGTGCCCGA
>CATPBY010000258.1 GCA_955652845.1 uncultured Terriglobales bacterium
GGTTGAGATTGAACGCCGCTGTGATGCCGAGCGCATCATCGTACGCATCCAGGAGTTGCGGGATCGGTTTCAGCAAGTCAGTCCCGAGGAGAAGCGAGTCCCCGGCTTGCAATATCATTCGGACTCCTCTTAAGAACGCTGTATCCGCCGGGCGGTCGAAATTTCCGATAGTGCTGCCCAGGAACAACACCAGCAGATGCTGTCCCTCCGCCCTTTGCGCAGCGACTTCCGCAAGACCATCCAGATACTCGCGCTCAAAGCCCACGATGCTGATGGAATCAATGTCCCCCAGTTCACGCCGGCACATGGCCAGGGCGGCGGGCGAAATTTCGATGGGGCAATAAGAAGTCGACTGGCGACTGGACAGCGCCTCAAGAATCCACCGGGTCTTTTTTCCACTGCCGCTGCCCAGTTCAGCGACCACCACCGGAAGATCGAGCCGGTCAACTATATCGTGAGAGTGCCGGCGGAGAAGCCGCTCGTCGGCGCGGGTCAAACCATATTCCGGAAGAATACTGATTGCCTCGAAAAGCGCGGAGCCAAGATTGTCATACAAATACTTCGAGGGCAGTTCCTTCTGGCCGGGCCGCATCAGTCCGGCGCGCACGTCTGCCGCAAATTCAAATACCGGATCGGCGGTAATGGGATGGGCGAGCATGGAAGCTCCTCAATTGCTCACGCAGCGGAAGCCCGCGTAAACGTATTGGTAATGCGGTTGGAACCAGTTACGAAACGAACGCCGCAGCATACATGCCGCTGTCCGGGCAGACCCGCCCTTCATCACGTAATGTTTGCCATCAAAGAAGTCCGCCGAATAACCAGGATAGAAAGGAGACGGTGTGAAGCCCGGAAAGGGCTCGAATTTAGTGGAAGTCCACTCCCAACCATTTCCTAACAGATCGGCAACGCCCAGCGCGCTTTGAGATTTCTCGAACGCGTTTACCGGCGTTGGATCCCAGCGATGGAAATCGAAATTGCCGTGTTCCATGCCGGGGGACTCATTGCCCCATGGGAAGGGTCTTTCAAATCCATCGGGCGAACTGTATGCGGCACGGTGCCACTGAGCTTCGGTAGGCAAGTCGTTGCCGGTCCAGCGCGCATAGGCGGCCGCCTCAGCGTAGCTCACATAAACCGGCCAGTCCAAAGGCAGAGGCACTACACTGAACATGGTTCGGTAAGACCAGCGTCCATCTGTTTGCATCCAGAAAGCTGGATGTGAAAGTTGGCGCTGGCTCTTCCAATTCCAGTCTGCATCATCCCAGAGCGCCTGATCGTCATAACCGCCCGCTTCTATGAACTGGAGATACTGCCGGTTTGTCACCTTATACCGGTCGATTGCGAAGGCAGGAACGTGAACCAAATGCGCCTCATACTCATTATCCCAACCGAAGACATTGCCATCGCCGCGGGTCAGGCCCAGGGTTGTGGAACCGGCCAGGATCTGTATCATTGCGGGCTCGAGGGCGGGAAACACCAACTCCGGCTGCCCGCCTCGCGGCAATTTTCGGTCGATCGGCAACTGGTGGAGCATATAAGCGAGAGTTTCCGCGTGCATCAGGCGATGCTCGATTGCAACGTTGAGCAGCAGGCGAACCGGAAGTTCGCCGCTAGGCTTCGAATCAGAATGAATCGAACCGGCGAGTTCAGCGTCCAGGGTTTGCCTGATGCGGCCGACGTAACGGCGGACGTCTTCGCCGTCGGGCCAATCGTGCGGCTGGTCCGACGGCAATCCCCCACCGACGGGATCGATACCAAAGGCGAACAGGCGATCAAAGTCCGGATCAAATGCTTGCGCGTCCAGAATTCGGGTTCGAAGAAGATTCCAATCGAAAGCTTCGAGGTGCCCAAGATAAAAGATGATGCGATGCCGTTCTGGTATTGGCCGCTCGTAAAGGGAGTCTGGCTTCACCAGGATGAACAGTTCGTCGGTGCGAAGCCGGGCTTCTGCCAATCGTTCGAGAAGTTCATGTTTGGACTCAACAACTGGTCGAGTGGCAAGCATGTTTTGGCAACCTCCTGAAATGGCGCTGTTTCCCCGATACCTTTAGGTGATGAGGATAGACACGGGGTTGGCCGGCGAAAAGCTCATCGACCTGGGCCTGGGCCGCATCGGATCCGATTGCCGCGCCTCCGCAGTAGATGCGCCGGTCATCCCATGAGGTTCATGAGATGTGCTTTAAGCGCGAAGTTTTTTAGGAGAAATGTGGCGGACAGGAAACGCACCAAAAGCTACGGACCAGATTTGTTCGCTTTCGATTCAGACGGCGATATTGTGGCGGTTACTGCACCGCACTGGCGGCGGCGGAGAAGGCGTTGTTGGCATTGGTTCCGATCAGCCGTATCGTCCCTACGACCAGAACCAGAATGACAGCCAGCATGACCGCATACTCTGCGATGTCCTGGCCTTGGTCCTCTAACCAGATTCTGCGAAAAAACTTGCCCATACATCCTCCAGCCTCGGACGTCTCTGGTTAACCATCATGACGGGAGGGCGCTAGCTTGTCAAATCGGTGGCGCTGTGAATTCTGTGGATTTGGCGGCCTTTTCTTTCTTTGCCGCGTGGCGATTTAGAATGACTGGAATGCCCGCTGCGCTTGAGTTCGAAAAGGTCTCAAAGGAATACGGCAGCTTCGCCAGCAGACAGTCCGTACGCGCCCTCGACGGCTTTGATTTGCGCGTCGAAACCGGTGAAATCTTCGGCTTTCTCGGCCCCAATGGAGCGGGCAAAAGTACCGCCATACACATTGCCATGGGATTCATGCGCCCCACACTTGGCCAGGGGCAGATGCTTGGACGTCCGTTCGGCGACGCTGCAGCGCGCCGGCGGGTTGGTTTCCTGGCAGAAAACGTTGCCCTTTACCATCGCCGCGTGGACCGGTTGATGTGCTTTTACGGCGCGCTCAATCGTATGGGCGGGGCGCGGCTTGGCGAGCGGGCGCGCGAAGTTCTGCGAATGGTCGGACTGCAGGATCAAGCGAAACGCAATGCGGGCAAGTTCTCTCGCGGGATGGTGCAGAGAGCCGGCCTGGCACAGGCGCTGATGAACGATCCTGAGCTGCTTATTCTGGACGAACCCACATCGGCCCTCGATCCGCTGGCCAGAGTTATGGTGCGTGAGCTGATTCTAAGCGCCCGGGAAGCGGGGAAGACAATTTTTCTGAGTTCGCATCTGCTGTCAGAGGTAGAACTGGTGTGCGATCGTGTAGCTGTGCTGCATCGCGGCAAGCTGGTGCGGATGGGAAGAACTTCGGATCTGCTGCAATCAACCGAGCAAACTGCAATTGTCGCACGCGGGATCACCTCCGATGCCTTTGGCGGCGCGGTGAGCCAAAACGGCCTGGTGACCATGACGGTTCCAATCAGCAATCAGCGAAGTGTGATGCAGCGAGTTTGGGAACTTGGCGGCGAAATCGTGAGCGTTAATCCGGTACGCCGGTCGCTGGAGCAGGTTTTTCTTGAAGTGACCGCCGATGCACAGCCCCCTCAGCCGGACGGTGGCCGGTGAAGCCGATGCTGTTGATAGCGTTTAATTTTGTCCGGGAGCAGCGCTGGCCGATTTTTGTTCTTTTATTGTGGGTGCTCCTCCTTGCCTTTCTCGGTTTGGTCGCTGACATCCCGCGCATGCGCGAAGATCTGCTCTTCCTTTTTAAGCAGGTCGCGGTATATGTGGTGGCTTTCAGTATCTTTTTTGGTGGATCGGCAATCTACAATGAGCGCAAATCCAGACGCATCCTCGCAGTGCTCTCCAAGGCGGTGAGACGCGAGCAATATCTTTCAGGCTTGGTCCTCGGAGTTACGACAGCCTGCGCGATTTACTGCTTCGCTCTCGGGCTAACCGGCAGCTGGACCCTGGGAGCAGCCGGATTTCCCGTATCCCAGGTTTGGTTTCTGATGGTCTGTCTGGTGGCCGCGTGCATGCTGGCCGGCACGGTTGCGCTCATGTTCTCCACCTTTTTGAATCCATTTCTTGCCGCGGGCGCGACGGCATTGATGCTGGGAGTACCGTGGATAGCGAGTCAAACCGTAGCGGCGGGCTGGGGCTATGTTATTCCTGTATCCGCGCTTACAAACACAGTGCTGAAGTCCACATTCAAGGTTCCGGGGCACAATGAGTGGTTTCCCGTGGGCCTGGCAGTCCTGGAAACGCTTGCCTTTTGGGCAGTCGCGGCGAGGATTTTCTCGCGAGTGGATATAGCGGTGGCGGTGGAGTAATGCGGTAAATTTCTAACGCAAAAGACCAGCCGCAGAGCGCGACGCGAATTCGAGAACCCGTCCCGGCAGAATGCCCAGAAATAAGGTGATAACCAGGCTCACCGCCAGCGCTGTCCCGAGCGCGAGCGGAACTGGTGGCAGGGCGACATCTTCCCGGGGCTCGCGCATGTACATGGCCACAATGACGCGCAGGTAGTAATAGGCGCCGACTGCGCTGTTTAGTACGCCGATGATGACCAGACCCACCAGACTGTTTTGCAACGCCGCGCTGAACACGTAGAACTTCGCGAAAAAGCCGCCGGTGATCGGGATGCCGATCAGCGAAAGAAGAAATATAGTCAAGGCTGCGGCCAACAACGGAGAGCGCCGGCCCAGTCCCTCGTAGTCCTGCAGTGTGTCGTAACGCTCCCCGGGGCCGGCGAAGTGACTGACTACAGCGAAGGCCCCCACGTTCATGGCGGCGTAAGAAGCCGTGTAAAACATGGCGGCTGGAATTCCATTGTCAGGGAGCGCAGCATAGGCAATCAACAGGTATCCAGCATGCGCGATGGAGGA
>CATPBY010000259.1 GCA_955652845.1 uncultured Terriglobales bacterium
CACGTAAGCAAGACGACAAACAGCGCAACTTGATCGTCACTACCCTCGAGCACATGGCCAACGGCGGGGTTTACGACCAGTTGGCGGGAGGGTTTCACCGCTACTCGGTGGACGAGCGCTGGGTGGTGCCGCACTTCGAGAAGATGTGCTACGACAACTCCGAGCTGCTGAAGAACTATGTCCACGCTCATCAGGCTACGGGCTCGGAGTTCTTCGCCAAGGTGGCCCGCGACATCATCCGCTGGATGGACGAGTGGCTGAGTGACCGCGAGCGCGCAGGCTTTTATGCTTCGCAAGACGCCGACATTTCCATGGACGACGATGGTGACTACTTCACCTGGACGCTCGACGAGGCGCGCTCGGTTTTGACCGAGGAAGAAGCGCAGGTCGCAGTGCTGCACTACGACATCAACGACGTCGGCGAGATGCATCACGATCCGGCGAAGAATGTGTTGTACGTTCGCGCCCCGATCGAAGAAATCGCACGCCGTGGGCGGGACACCCTCCGCTTCGGGCCTATGAAACCGGTCGGACTGAAGGACCCGCGCACCGGACGGATCCCGTACGCTGCAGTGCAGTTGCGGCAGGAGAATCTGCGGGCCGATTCTTACAACCTGGTGGGATTCCAGAACCACCTGAAATTTGGCGATCAGGCGCGCGTTCTGCGCCTTATCCCCGGGCTGGAGAACGCACGCTTCCTACGCTACGGGCAGATCCATCGCAATACCTACATCAATGCGCCAACGTTGCTGCGCGAGACGCTGCAGATGAAAGCGCATCCCCGGATTTTGTTTGCCGGCCAGATTTGCGGCGTCGAAGGATATATTGAATCCATCGCAACCGGATTGATGACTGGCATACACGCGGCGGCACTGGCGGCAGGAACGGAAACCGTGGCGCCTCCGCGGGCGACTGCCTTCGGATCGCTGTCGCATTACGTCTCGCACGCGGACGCGAAGAAATTTCAGCCGGCAAACATCACGTTCGACCTCCTTCCTGCGCTGGGCGAAAGAATCCGGGACCGCCAAGAACGGCATCGCCGGCAATGCGAACGGGCGCTGAAAGAGTTCGATGGATGGCTGCAAAGGTTAGCTCCAGTCGCAGCCGCAAGCTGAACGGCATGTTGCCCAATCTTCCATTGACGCGGCCCTCGCTTCGCAGTACCTTTCCGCGAGCCGACCGACCGAGGTGAAATTTGCCATTGTCTGCCGTAGATGCGATCAGTCCGGCCTTTCAGCATGCCCGGCAGCAGCTTCTACAGCCGTTCCGCGCCAATCAGTGGGCCAAACTTGCGCTGGTAGGGCTCTTGGCGGGCGAAATGAGCTCAGGTGGCGGAGGCTGTAATACCGGCAGCTTTCGCATGCCCACTCACACCCAGGGTCCGCAGCGCCTCATGGAGCTCGGCCTGCCTGCAATTAACCCCGCACTTTACGCTTCACTCATCGCGGTGTTGATCGTCGCTGGCCTGGTGCTGTTGATTTTGTTCCTGTACGTCAACAGCGTCATGCGTTTCGTTTTATTCGACAGCGTGATTGCGAAAGATTGCCGCATTCGTGAGCGCTGGAGCCGCCGGCAGGGCCCTGGCCGGCGGTATTTCTTGTGGCAAATTTTGCTGTTGCTGGTGGCAGCGGCAGGGCTCACCATCTTAATTGGAATCCCGGCAGCATTCGCTTTCCTGGCGGGCTGGCTCAGGGATCCCAAGCAGCACCTCGTCCCATTGATTCTCGGCGGCATGGCACTTTTCTTTGTGCTCATGGCTTTCGTGGTCACGCAATTAGTAGTTCACGTGATGACCAAAGACTTTGTCGTCCCCCAGATGGCGCTCGAAGAGATCGGCGCAATCGAGGGCTGGCGCCGGCTCTGGCCTCAACTCAAGCAGGAGAGGGGAAGTTACGCCGGGTACGTTGGAATGAAGCTTGTGATGGCGTTGGGAGCAGCCGTAGTACTGGGAATTATTTCGGCAATTGTGCTCCTGCTCTTTCTTATCCCCATCGGAGGACTGGGCGCGATAGCCGTGATCGCGGGAAAGATGGCCGGGCTTAGCTGGAATGCCTACACCATTACGCTGGCCGTCGTCACGGGATGCATCGCGCTAGCCTTCATCCTGTATGTGATTTCTCTGATCTCGGTGCCGGCAGCGGTGTTCTTCCATGCCTATTCCATTTATTTCTATGCTTCACGATATCCCGCGCTGAATGCTCTCCTGCGGACCGTAGTGCCGCCCGTGACTTCACCATCACCGCCGCAGGCGCCGCCGCCACTGCCTTCGGCACCAGAGCCGATCGGATAGTTTCGCCAATCCGGGATGAAGTCTGGCTGCGATCAGTGGTATTTTTTGAGTCGCGCGGGGGGAACTGTGTCAACGTCGTAAACTTGGAATTACGCTGATTTCCAGGAAAATTTCCCTCAATCCCTGGCTCGGTTTTTGATCCAGATCGGTGTCCCCACGAAGCCAAAAGCGCGGCGAATCTGGTTTTCGAGGAAGCGCTGGTAGGAGAAGTGCAGCTTCACTTTCCGGTCAGTGAAGATGATAAAAGTCGGCGGTGCAACCGCGGCTTGCGTCATGTAATAAATCTTGACCTGCTGGCGGGCGGGGACAGAAGCGCGCTCGAAGTCGACGTGCTTCAGAAAGCGGTTCATTTCACCGGTTCCGACGCGCTTGCGGCGCTCGCTGGCAACTTCTACCAGCGCCGGGAATATTTTCTCTGTGCCCTTTCCGGTGGAGGCGGAGACAAACAGTACCGGGGCGTAGCTGAGAAATTTCAACGCATACCGCAGCCGGTCCTCGTAGGCACCGCGGTCGGCGGGGCGCTTGTTTTCCTGCATGCGCGATGATTTTGTCTGTCGTCCGGTCCGCTCCTTGCCGCGAAGGACCAAGTCCCACTTGTTCACAATGATGATCATGGAACGACCGCTCTCATGGGCGTAGCCGGCGATGGCGGCATCGAGCTGGCTCACCCCCTCAGTCGCGTCAATCACCAGCAAAGCAATATCCGCAGCCTCCAGATGCTTCCGCGCCATCACCACCGAAAGCTTTTCGGCCATCAGGTGGGTCTTGCCCTTGCGGCGGATTCCAGCAGTATCGATAAACCGAAATCGCTGTCCGTCACGCTCCACGATTTCGTCAACGGCATCGCGCGTAGTTCCTGGGATGGGCGAGACGATGGCGCGCGCTGTGCCCGTAAGCCGGTTCAGTAATGTGGACTTGCCCACGTTGGGATGTCCGATGATGGCTACCTTGGTTTCGCGGGCAGCCTCGCTCTCGGCGGCGGCCTCACTGATCAGCGGGACCTCTTCCTCATTGCCGGCGATGACACCAGCAC
>CATPBY010000260.1 GCA_955652845.1 uncultured Terriglobales bacterium
ATGAAGGTCTGCATGGGTAATCCGCATTACGTCTTGTTTGTTGGCGACTTTGCTCATGGCTGGCAGGCAATGGCGGCGGAGATTGGAGGCCGGCCCGAGTTCAGGCATGGAATTAACGTTGAGCTTGTCATTCTCAAAGATCAGAACAATATTGACGCCCGTTTCTTTGAGCGTGGCGCCGGCGAAACCCAATCCTCGGGAACCGGTTCGTGTGCCGCCGCAGTGGCAGCCATTTCAGCGAAGCGGGCTAAGTCTCCAATAAGAGTGCATGCGCCGGGCGGGATCCAGACCGTGCGCTGGGAAGATCAGGTCTACTTGCGCGGTCCGGCGCAACTAATCTGCCGTGGTGAGTTTTTAGTTAAGGTTCAGTTCAAACCTTAGACTCAGATGACGTTCACGCCACTGATCTCGCGCCCCAAGCCCGCTGCGCTCCGGCCCGGCGACACCGTCGGTATCGTGGCTCCGGGCAGCAATATCAAGCGTGAGCTGCTGAGCGCAGGCTGTGAAACTCTGCGACAGCACGGTTATGAACCTTTCTATTTTGATTCCATCCTCGATCAGGATATTTACTTCGCGGGATCAGCAGATCGCCGGGCACGCGAGCTGGTGGAAATGTTTGAACGCGACGATATACGCGCTGTGCTCTGCGCTCGCGGCGGTTACGGATCGAACTATTTATTGGAGGCGATTGATCTCAAAACGATCGCAGCCCACCCCAAGATTTTTGTCGGTTACAGTGATAACACCACGCTGCTCACATATTTGGCCGACGCGGCTGGATTCGTCACCTTCCACGGGCCCATGGTGACCAAGGATTTTGCCGTTGCTGGTGGCGTTGATTTCTTATCCTGGGAGGCGGCGCTGGGCGGGCGGTCAGAATGGACGCTGGGGCCGGAGGCGGGGGCGAAGGCGCTGGTCGAGGGTGTGGGAGAGGGAATGCTTTACGGCGGATGCCTCTCCATGTTGGCCGCCTCGCTGGGCACGCCGTACGAAATCCGCACAGTTGGCACGATTCTCTTCGTCGAAGACCTGGCCGCCAAACCCTACCAGATTGACCGCATGCTGATGCAGCTTAAGCTGGCGGGTAAACTGGAGGGAGTGCGCGGTATCATTTTTGGCGAGATGTTGGATTGCGTGCAGCATAAAGATCAGGGATACACGTTGGAGGAAGTCGTGCTGCGCATCGTGGGAGGTCTGGGCGTGCCGGTGGCTTACGGCTTTCGCTCCGGTCATGTCTCGCGTGCAAACATAACACTTCCTATCGGAGTAAAGGCGGCTCTGAATGTCAGCAGCAGCGAGGTCAGCCTGAAGATTCTGGAAGCAGCCACTCAGGGCGCGGTCGTTGGAGAAAATCAGGAGCAGGTTTCCAGGCAGAGGTTATGACTGAGAAGAAACACATTCATCTGATTGGCATCTGTGGCACTGCTATGGCATCGCTGGCAGGAATGTTGAAGCAGCGAGGATTTCGTGTCACCGGCTCCGATGCTGCTGCCTATCCTCCAATGTCGGAATTCCTCGAATCTCTCGGCGTTCCAGTTTGGCAACCATTTGCAGCGGGAAATCTCGAGCCCCGCCCGGACCTTGTTGTGGTCGGCAACGCACTTTCTCGCGGTAATGTTGAGCTTGAGCACATTCTGGACCAACGCATTCCGTTTTGTTCGATGCCGCAGCTCCTGCACGATGAGTTTCTGCGTGGGAAGGACGTTCTGGTGGTTGCCGGCACCCACGGTAAGACTACTACTACCTCAATGCTGGCATGGATTTTCCACACTGCCGGGATGCAGCCCTCGTTCCTGATTGGCGGCATTGCAGAAAACTTTGGCAGCAGCTTTCAACTGGGGCAGGGAAAACATTTCATTATCGAAGGCGATGAATACGACACGGCATTCTTCGACAAGGGGCCCAAGTTTCTCCATTACTTTCCGGATTCGGCGATTCTGACTTCGGTGGAATTCGATCACGCCGATATCTACAAAGATCTGGATGCGGTAGAAATGGCTTTCAAACGATTGGTGAACCTGGTACCGCGACGCGGCCGCATTATCGCGTTCGACGAAGGAGATAGTCTCGATCGCTGTTTGCAGCGGGCTTTTTGCCCGGTGGAACGGTATGGAGCGGATGCGAATTCAGCCTGGCGAATCGTTAATCTTCGTTTTGAGCCGGCGCGCACTACCTGGACGGTGCTGCGAAATGGGGAAACCTGGGCCGATTTCGAGTTTCCCCTGGCGGGCGAGTACAACGTCTTGAATGCGACTGCGGCCGTGGCTTTGGCGGCCAGTTGCGGCATTTCGAAGGAAGAAAGTTCGGCCGCGCTGAAGACGTTTAAGAGTGTCAAGCGGCGTCTTGAGGTCCGAGCGAGGGTAAATGGCATTACCATCATCGATGATTTCGCCCATCACCCCACAGCCATCGCAGGCACGCTAACGGCCCTGCGTTCGCGTTATCCGGATGCACGGCTTTGGGCGATCCTGGAGCCGCGCTCCAACACTCTTCGCCGGAATGTCTTGCAGAACGAATTGGCAAAAAGTCTGGCGCTGGCTGACGAAGTGGTCGTAGCGAATGTATTCAAATCCGATGCCATTCCGGAAGCAGAGCGCTTGAATTTGCAGGTGCTCGCGGCAGAGATCCAAAGGCACGGACGGCGGGCGCGAATTGTCCCCGAGGTGGATGGAATCGTGCAGTTGGTGGCGCCAGAAATGCGTGGCGGGGATGTGGTGGCCATCCTCTCCAATGGCGGTTTTGGCGGTATTTACGAGAAATTACCCCAGCGCCTGCAATCAGCCGGCGCAGCAGGTTCACGGGGAACGAATGATGCGGTGGAGGCACGCGCCAAAGTGTGATCCGGAACCCACGTTCAAATCTGGCGCTGGTCCTGGTTTTGCTGATCACCTCTGGCGCCACCCGCGCCACCGCGCAAATCCCCCAACCTTCCTCGCACGCCGCCGTAATCCGATACACCATCTCGCTGGCAAAACGTGCTGAACAGCTGGTTCACATTACTGTTGAACTTCCGCCTGGCCAACCCGAGCGCGACCTGCAGTTGCCAGTGTGGAACGCTCTGTACCAGGTTCGTGATTTCTCGCAATATGTTAATTGGCTACATGCGCGAAACAAGCAGGGCGATCCCATTGGGGCGCGCCTGCTGGACAAGAGCCGGTGGCGCATCACCGGTGCGCAGAATGGCGCCGCCATCGAATACGAGATCGCTGCCCGCTTATCTGGACCTTATGGGGCAGAGCTGAACAAGCAACACGCATTCTTCAATCTGGCTGAGATTTTGATCTACCCAAGCGACGGCCGCCTGTTGCCCATAACGCTCCGGATTACCGATATTCCTGCGAATTGGCGGATCGCCACCGCGCTCACTAGTTCTGCTGCAGCTGAATTCACTGCGGAGAACTATGACCGGATGGTGGACTGTCCTGTCGAAATCAGCGCTTTTCAGGCAGCGGATTTCGAGCAGGATGGCGCGCATTATCGCATCATCGTGGATGCCGATTCTGCTGCCTACAATCTTCAGAAAATAGTTTCGCTGGTATCGCGAATTGCGGCCGCAGCAACTTCATGGATGGACGACCGCCCTTTTCAGAACTACGCCTTTTTTTACCATTTTCCTCGCGCCGGCGGAGGGGGAGGGATGGAGCATGCTGATTCCACCGCGATCGATGTAAACG
>CATPBY010000261.1 GCA_955652845.1 uncultured Terriglobales bacterium
AACCACCACTACTGCAAATAACATAATGCATATCACTAACCGCAAAGGCCAGGTTCGCCATGCCAGAGCCACTAGCAAAGCGGAAGCTGCATTCACGCACAGCAGCCAGCGCCAGGGATGCTGAATGTAGCGCAGTGCGGGCAGATGCTGCCATGCCACAAGGGTAAAGGAAAACATGAGCGACGTGACAGCACAGGACCAGCCGGCCAGGGGCCACCACACGGCGGGAAGTGTCCGACGCCAGCTTCGCGACAATATCGTCCCCCCAGCGAGCACCAATATCTCTGCCGACGCGATGAACGAAACCAGCAAATTGAAGCGGTTGTGATCGGGATCATTGATGAGAGTAAACAGAAAGTTATCTTCCGGACGCACCCCCGGCGCGAGTACCTGGACAATTTCAATCCAAGGACGTTCATAAGCCACCGGCACAATATAGAAGGCCGCCAGCGCGGCTCCCAGCAGCGCCGCCATGCCGCCTTGCCACAAGATCCGCGCCGAACGCCGCAGCAGCGCGACCATCACCACCAGCATAGCCAGCGAATAATTCATCATCACGGCAGAGGGAATATTAGTCAGCCATGCCCCGGCCACCACCAGGCCTAGTGGAACCGCGACATTTTTCCGGATTGCGCCTTGTTCGAAATCGTCCGTACGCAGTATGCAAAGCAAGAGCAAAGGAAATAGGGCTCCACCCAGCAGTTCAGCGAAAGCACTGCGCCAGTAGACAACAAGGATGTGATAAGGATTTGCAGCGTACAACGCGGCCGCGAAGACGGCATCGCGGCAATCAAGCCAGTTCCGGGCAAGATAAAACATGCTGCAGCCGGATAGCGTCAGCACCAGCCACACATAAGCGCCGGGAACCAACTTCCAAGGCAAGAATGCGCCCAGTAGTGCGCCCAGTGTCCATGAGGCAGGGGGATAAAAGATGAAGCGCGGCTCGCCGTATCCGTAGTGCGCCATAGCAGCCCAGCGCGGAAAAATTATCCCCTGTTTCCATTGACCAACAACTTCCATCCATGAGTTCAGGTGGAACTCGAAGTCATGGCCAGAAGGGATTCCCAGAAAGAAAAAGGGAAAGACGACAAGGAATGCCGTGACCGCGATGATTAGAAACGGGCGGTAAAAAAGCGGGCAGGCTTCAGCCGAACTGGAGGTTGAGAGCAATGCCGAACAGTATACGTAAACTGGTCATCGCGTTCAGCACGAGCAGGGAATGGAAAAAACAGGGGGGCCGTCTACACAACATGAGTCTTGGTTGTGATGGATGTCTGAGGGACAGCGGACTTCCAGCTATGAAGAAGTCACTTCTGAGTTGCGCTGTTCACGGAGAGCCCGAAGAAATTCTTCCTGGCTCATCGATTCATGATTCCGCAATAGCTCAAGCAAAGGATCATCAGGTTCTTCCGCGTCCGGGGCAGAGGAATGATCGTATTCAGCCGCCGCTGCCAAAGCCCGCGGCGTTATCAGCAACTGCGGCAAAGTCCCCGGGCGGCTGGTGAGGAATTCAAGAAACTTCCCGACATGCTCCCTTTGCTCTGCCGTACGGGAAGCGAACTCAATTCCCATCCCGTGTCCAGGATGCATTACGCGCACCAGTCCCTCGGTCTGGACTTCCATGTCCTCGGCTTGCAGGCACAGCACGATGCCGGATCTTTCCGGGAACGGAGACTCAGTTTCCACATAGCACCCGCCGAGGCTCAGATCGGTTAATTTGCACTGCGAAACCGGGTCGGATTCCTCCGGAGGAAGCTCGGGAGCGTTTTTCAGCACCCACGATCTGAGCGCGTCGCGCAAATGCTCGGCCAGATCGACAAACCGCACACCGGATTCGCCGTTGGGATTCGCCCACGCAACCTCCCCGCGGATCCGCATGTCGTGATCGCATGCTGGAAGGGAAAAATGTGCATTGATGATTGCGCCCGGACAGAGTGGAGTTGCAGCCAGAAGATCGAGGCCATCCTCGCTAAGATCGAGCATGATGCCTTCCATTTCAGAGCCATTTTCCACCTGAAGCTGCAGTGGGATCTGTACTGGAACCCGGAAGGAGCGCCGGCGTTCCCGCTTCATCAGGGCTGTAGCGGCCCGCAGGGTGGCCTGGGCCGGTTGCTCGGAAATGGGCTTGTAGAGCACAAAATTTGCTCCCGCCCCAAACACGCTGCGCACTTTTGTCTGGTCGCTCAACAGCGCGATAGTGACGGTGTTGTGGCCGGGTGATGATTGATAAGCATTCTGCAAAACCAGGCCTGCGCTATGCGGATCATCGTAATCCACGATGACGGCGTCAAATTTCTGGTCAGTCATGCGACCGAGAGCATCGGCGTATCCGCAGCAGTGTACCCCGAGACCAAATCCGGTTAACACCGGAGTGAGGACTGCCGCTGCTTGCTCGTCTTTTGAAACCAGAAGTGATTGCAACGTCATAGATCGAATCGTACCGCCCTTGCGGATCCTTTCGCTTACGGCCAGCGCGGCGCGCGCGCCGGCTTGGTTGCCGCCTGGCCAGCCGAAGCGCCTGCCTTGGCAGCCATAGTGCTTGGCTGCTCGTCGATTTCGGCGAGGACCGCAGTGTCGTCCTCTTCGCTCTCGGCCAATAGCGGAGCCACCTCACGCAGCTTTTCAGCTGCCTGCTGGAGCGCCTCTATCTGCTTAGCCAACTGGGCGTACTTGGCTTGCTTCTGCCGCAGGACCTCGTGAATATCTTTCATACAACCCCCTGCAGGCGAATCTAAGGAGGAACATCGAACAGGTCAACGCTAATCCCCTTTGGGCAGATTACGGGAGTAACCGTTGTGGCGAAAGCGACCACAGCGCGCGATGAGAGAAATTCATGAAATGAGTCAATTCCAGGAAGGGAGCGTGATCAGGCATTTTCAGAATTTAGCAAGCGATCGGTTACGAGCGCGCTCTTATAGAGACGGCCGGCCACGACGCAGGAGAGCCGGAGAACCGGGGCGGGCAGGCCAGGTTAAGAACTGGCCGTCGCCCGCCAGGTGAGTGCGTACAGGTCATGCGTGCTAAGGGGTGATCTTAACCACGAAGGCGTCCGATGGCCCGTTGCCGTAAGTGCCTTGCGCGGGATTCTTCAGAGGGAACCCGGACGTCGAATTGGTGCTGCCCGTCACATAAATATTCCCCGACCCATCGACGGCGATAGCCCCCGCGAGACCGTTGGCCGTTGCGCCTGTCAGGTCGTTATTCTCGTTGCTCGCCCCTCCAAAATAGGTTGAGAACGACAGAGTCGAACCCGTAGCGGCCAGTTCCGAGATGAAGGCATCGGTCGTGCCTTGTAACGTCCCGGAGCCTGACAGTGCGTTCTTCAGCGGGAAATCGGTATCCCCGGTAACCCCTGTGACATAAACATTTTTACTGGAATCAACCGCGATGCCCCGGCCCTCATCGACAGTGCCGGTCCCACCGAGGTAGGTGGAGAAATCAAATGAGCCTCCTAGAGGATGCACTTTGGTCACGAAGGCGTTTTGCGTCCCATGGAGAGAATTTTGGAAGGGCGTACCGGCCAGGGGGAAGTTGGCCGACCCCGTTCTCCCCGTCAAATAGGCAGCGCCGGCGCTGTCCACCGCAATTGCATCCGCAACGTCGTCACCCGCTCCGCCGATATAATTAAAGTAAAGCTTTGTCCCGCTGGAACTGAACTCCGCGGCGAACGCATCTTCGGCACCTCCGAAAGCTGTCCCTGACGTCTGTAACCCAGACACGGTCGTCGCGCCACAGATGTATGCATTGTGGTTGCTGTCGACGGCGATGCCGGTTGCATTGGTTTGACCGCCTGAGATGCTGCTGCCCCCGAGGTAGGTGGAGTAGACCAGATTCGCACCCGTCAAGTCGAGTTGCAAGACGAAAGCATCAGGCGTACCGATTAATGTCGACTGGGACGCATTATGAACCGGAAAGTCCGTCGAACCGGTCTCACCAGCTACGAAGATCCCTGTAGCGTCCACGGCAATTGCATTGCCCGACTCGTTGTTACTGCCCCCAATTTCAGTGGCAAACTGCAATACTCCATTCTTACCTAGCTCGGCCACGAACACGTCTTGCCCCCCGCCGGGGCCAATAATAGGGTTGGTTGCTGGAAATGAACTGCCTGCTCGAGTGCTACCTGTTATGAAGGCATCCTGGCTGCCATTGACGGCTATGCCCAAGCCGAAATCATCCTGAGCACCTCCAACGTAGGTTATGTAAGCGATAGTTCCTGTGGGACTGATTTTGGTCACAAACGCATCACTGATGCCACCAAAAGCAGGTCCTATGGTAATCGGCAAGCCAGCGGATGCTGTTCCAGCAATGTACACGTTGCAACTCGAAGTGCAACCAGGATCGACTGCAATAGCGT
>CATPBY010000262.1 GCA_955652845.1 uncultured Terriglobales bacterium
CTGTGTTAACCTAAATCCTAAGATGTTGAAAATAAAGATATTTAATTCCCAAAAATTCCTTGACACCCCCTTTTTCGGCTCATAAGATTTCGCCAGAAAGTTTTGACGGTTCAATACACCCCGTTGGAACTATTCTCCCTTAAAAGAAGAGGCCGCCCGGTGCCGGGTGGCCTTTTCGTTTGTGCGGTGGTTTGTTCCCACGACAACCACAAAGAATGCAATTCCAACCCGCCGACAGACCGCACGACACTAGCGTGGCGACGAATCAAGTAAAGTAAGTCGATGACGCAAACCGGTCAGACCGCGCAACCACTTCGCAGACACTCTTTAAGCTTGGCAGCTTTGGGAGTCGTCCTTCTGCTGATCGTACTTTATTGCAAGTCGGATCCTGCTACTCACATCGGCTCATTTTTCGGAAATGCCATCGCGGATTGGACAGGCGTCCTCGTCACCGTGGTGATGACCAAGTACCTGTACGAAAAGGGTTCAGCGGAAAGCAAGCAACCCAAGGGCAAACTGCGCTCGGGCAGTCTGGAATTTCTGCGGGAGCATTCGCTTACGTTAGTGCTTCTAATTACCGGCATCGGCTGGGTGCTGGCATTCCGGGCGATGGACCCGGGAAGCAGGTGGGGCCAGGTCGTCGGCAACATCGTTTCGGAGTGGACACAGATTCTTGGGCTGGTTCTGATGACCAAGCGGTTGATAGAAATTGGTTCCAAGCAGAGGTAGAGCTGCCGCGGTGTCATCTTTCCAACCAGTCTTTACGCTTCCCGGCCTCGCATTTAGAATCGAGGACAAGCCGACGTAGCTCAGTTGGTAGAGCAGCCGATTCGTAATCGGCAGGTCAGCGGTTCAAGTCCGCTCGTCGGCTCCAGATTTTTCAATCACTTGGATGGATGACCTGCCGTTTCTAACAATGCGGCAAGGGAATATTTCGGATCCGGTGCGGAGTTGTTGAGAAATTAGCATCGCCAATTCCCGCGGGCGCTGGATCTATTGCAGTCCAAACGCATACAACGAACTACCTGCCGCGATGGCGATGTATTGCTTCCCATCAACGGCGAACGCCATCGGCGACGCGTACACTGCGCCACCGGTTTGAAAGTGCCATAGAGGCTGGCCGGTGGCCGCATTAAGAGCGATAAAGTTCCCTTCGGCATCGCCGGTAAACACCAGCCCTCCGGCGGTGGATAAGACACCCGACCAGGTAGGCGAGGGATGGCGGAACTCCCACTTCATAAGACCGCTTCCCGGGTCAATCGCCCGCAACGCCCCCCAGTACGGTTCGGCTTCGTCAGATGGAAAATATGCGCTGCCGTAATAGGCGTGACCGGCTTCATAGGGCTGCGGCGCTGTGCTGAAAATGTCGCATTGCTCGCGCGCGCTTACATAGAAAAGGCCAGTTTGCGCGTCGAAACTGGGCGACATCCAGTTGGTGGCCCCCAATGCTCCCGGACAGACCGTCCGGCCTGCCGGAGTCGGCGAGCTGTCTTTAGCCGGGACGGGCAGGCCCGTGCTGTCTTTACTATTGCTCCATGTAAGTTTGATGTACGGGGTAGCGGAGAGCAGTTTGCCAAGGGTGCGGTCGAACACATAAAAAAAGCCATTACGATTTGCCTGGGCGATCAGGTGTTTGCCGCCGGACTCAATCATAATCGGCACCTGCGTCGCGTCCCAATCATGCTCGTCATGTTTAGTGAACTGGAAATACCAGTTCAGTTTCCCGGTATCCGGATTGAGTGCCAGCAGGCTATTGCTGTAAAGGTTGTCGCCGGCACGACCCTCGCCGCGGTTGGACGGCGAGGGATTGCCAGTGGGCCAGAACAGTTGGTTCGTCGCCGGATCATACACGCCTGTCATCCACGCCGGCGCGCCGCCCGTCTTCCAGGAGTCGCCTTCCCAAGTTTCATGCCCGGGGTCGCCAGGGCCAGGCACAGTGTAGAACCGCCACTTGCGCTCGCCCGTATCCGCGTCGTAAGCGTCAATAAAGCCGCGGATGCCGTATTCACCGCCGGAAATCCCGACAATTACCAGGTTCTTCACTACCAGCGGCGCCAGCGTAAAGCTGTAGCCATTCGCGTAATCGGCGGCGGCAACATCCCAGATCAGGTTTCCAGTTTTAGCGTCGAGGGCGATAACGTGGGCGTCGAGCGAACCGAGGAAAACCTTGTCACCCAGAATTGCCAGGCCGCGATTCACGCGACCGCAGCATGGTCGAATGTCAGCCGGCAACTGACGCTGATACATCCATAGTGGGCGTCCGGTGCGGGCATCGAGCGCGAAAGCACGATTGTCCTGGCCGGTCGCGTACAGGATACCGTCCACTACCAGCGGCGTGGTTTCAAATTTCCCCGTCGCGCCGGTTTGATAGGCCCACTTCACCACCAGCGAGCGGGCATTAGCGGCGGTGACCTGAGCCAGCGGGCTGAAACGGCGGCCAGTGTAGTCCCCCGAATACATGAGCCAGTTGTGCGGTTCTTTCGGCGAATTCAGCAGCCGCTCGAATGTGACCTGTCCACTCGCATGCGGCGCCACAAGAAATGAGCTCAGCAATAAAAGAATGCTTATGTGGCGCGCGTGCAGCATCTTTATCTTTATCATCCCGGCCGCCTTCATTTCTCGGCCACTTCCAGCAGGTAAGCGATGATATCGCCCAGGTCCTGATCACTCAATGTGCCGGCGGCGTAGGTGGGCATCAAGGATTCGCGACTCTTCTTGATTGAACGTAACTTATCCTTGTCAAAAAGATGAATCTGTTCGGCTGTATCCATCACCTGCAGGCTGAAGCTGTCCTCGTTCAGGGTTACGCCTTTGATCTCCTTGCCGTTCGGGGTCACGACCGTCACCGTTTCGTACTCCTGGGCGAACTCTTTCGTAGGCTCCGTGAGTCCCCATGCGAGTCGTTTACTGGGATTTCGAACTGACTCGATCAGCGATTCCACGGTGCGCGAGCTTCCCACGGTTGTGAGGTCGGGCCCGACACGGCCTCCCTTTCCTCCGATCATGTGACATGTCGAACAGTTGGCGTCCCCATAGAAAAGCTTTCTGCCATTCTCGGCATTGCCGAGCTTTTTTGCAGGAGCCTTGAGCTGAATACTGCGCAGGTAGGCGATGATTTGCCAGATCTCTTCGTCCGTCATACCGACGCCCTGTCCGTTGGTCCCGTTCGCCGGCATGGCAGTGCCGGAAATTCCCTGGCTGATGTTGCGGAACAGGTCGGCGTCGGAATCACCGTGACGTTTATGAGCTCGCGTGAGATCGGGACCCCGGCCTCCGCCGTGAGCGCCTAGGCCATGGCACAAAGCGCAGTTGATGCGGAACTCGAATTCACCCGCCTTCGCCACGTTTGGGTCGGAAGATAAAGAATTCTGAGTTTGCGCTGCCGCCGGCGACAGCAGAAGCGCCAGCGATGCAACCAAAGATGAAACATGCCGGAGGGGGTTCAATAAGTCGGGCGAAGGCCCGGGCAAGGGAGCGCGCCCGCGGGACATAGTCTCATCCTCCCCTTGGTCAGATGAATGCCGCAAGTAGTGAAGTGTCGCGCATGATAGCACGGCTGGAACTGGGAGGCGCTTTCAGATACGGGCTGTGGTCTTTTGCACCGTCACCGTTGCAAGTTGTCGTGGAAGATTCCTGCAAGCCGCACTTTATGCTTGCCAACCGCACGCAAGCTTCCGATAATAAAGCAGAAATTCCCTTAACCGTGTACCGATACAGTCGAGCGGACCTGCTTCGCATACTGCGGCTCACGGCGCGTCAGTTGGCAGCTTGGGAAAAAGCCGGACTGGTGGCCGCCGCCGAGAGCTATTCCTTTTTTGATCTCCTGCAAGTGAAGAAAGTCCGCGACCTGTGCGCCCGCAAAGTGCGCCCCGGTGTCATCCGGCAATCGCTTGAGGCCATGCAGAAACAGGTCGCAGGGATGGACAATCCGCTGCTTGAAGCGAGCGCTTTCACCACCGGGCATCGCGTTGCGTTCCGGCATCAGGGTAAGGTAGTGGAGCCCATCGCCGGCCAGTTCATGTTCGATTTCTCACCCGAGGAACGGGTCGTAGTCAGCACTCCCATCGCGACCATCAAACCCGAACCGTCGTCGGCCGACGTGGCGGAGCTGTTCGCCCGCGGCATCGCGCTTGAGGAAGACCCGAGCTGTCAAGCGCAGGCGATCTCGACATATCTGAGTGTGCTGGAGCTTGATCCGGACCACGCTGCCGCTCACATTAATCTGGGGACCCTCTACTACAATCGGCAGGAATACGCGTTGTCGGAAAAACATTACCGCCGCGCCCTCGCGGTGGATCCTCGTTATGCGCTGGCGTACTTCGACCTGGGAAACGTACTGGATGAAACCGGTCGGGTGGCGGAAGCGATCCAGACCTATACCACTGCTCTGCAACTCGCACCCACCTACGCCGACGCCCACTACAATCTTGCGCTGGCTTATGAAAAAGTTCGGGAGCCACGCAAGGCCCTGAAACACTGGCGTGCTTACGTCAAGCTCGATACCACAGGCCCGTGGTCGGTGCACGCACGCAATCAGATTCAGCGCATTCTTCAGGCCGATGGGCTGAAGCTGGTCAGCAGCAAGCCCTAGTAGATCAAGCTGTGTTTCCCGGCTATCGGCTTTTCCTCCCGCTCGCGGGCGAGGGCGCCCGCGCCACACCGGTGCTAGAATTTCCAGTTATGCCTGAGACTGCTTTGCAAGTTCCGTCGCCTCTAACCACTTTCACCGAAGACGAAATCCTCTTTCGCGACAACATCCGTCAATTTGCTCTAGAAAAGGTGCGTCCCCTGGTGAAAGAGATGGACGAGAAGGGTGTCTTCGAGAAAGACCTGATTCATCAGTTCTTCCAGTTGGGACTGATGGGAATTGAGGTGCCTGAACAATACGGTGGCAGTGGGGCGAAATTCTTCGAAGCAATTCTGGCGGTCGAAGAACTTTCGCGCGTCGATGCTTCTGCGGGCGTGGTGGTGGATGTGCAGAACACGTTGGTTAACAACGCGTTGCTGCGCTGGGCAACCGAAGAGCAGAAGAAACGCTATCTTCCGCGGATGGCTGCGGACACCTGCGGCGCTTATGCGTTGAGCGAGGCGGGTTCGGGTTCTGATGCTTTCGCTCTGCAGACGAAAGCTGACCTCAAGGGAAGCGATTACGTTCTCAACGGCCGAAAATTATGGATCACTAACGGCAAGGAAGCCGGACTTTTTGTTTTGTTTGCCACCGTCGATGCGGCTGCAGGGTACAAAGGCATCACCGCATTCCTGATTGAAAAAGATTTCCCCGGCTTCACCGTGGGCAAGAAGGAGGACAAACTGGGCATCCGCGCTTCGTCCACCTGCGAGTTGATTCTGGAAGATTGCCAGGTCCCGAAGTCCAATGTGCTGGGCGAGGCCGGGAAGGGCTACAAGATCGCCATCGAAACCTTAAACGAGGGACGAATTGGCATCGGGGCACAGATGGCTGGCGTGGCTCGGGGCGCGTGGGAGTATGCCGCGAAGTATGCCCAGGAACGAAAGCAATTTGGCAAGAGCATTGCTGACTTCCAGGGCATCCAGTTCCAGATAGCCCAAATGGCAACCGAGATTGAAGCTGCGCGGTTGATGGTCTACAATGCCGCCCGCATGAAAGATGCCGGTGTGCCGTTCGTGAAGGAAGCGGCCATGACCAAGCTTTTCTGCTCACAGGTGGCCGAGAGGGTGACGTCGCTCGCTATCGAAATTTATGGGGGCTATGGCTTTACCAGGGATTATCCGGTGGAAAAGTACTGGCGGGACGCGAAAATTGGCAAGATCTACGAAGGCACCTCCAATATGCAGCTGGCGACGATCGCCAAACTGGTTTTGAGCGCAAAGCAGTAAAACACCGGCGACTGCGGGACGCTCTCGGGTTCTGATCGACGAACATTTCTCAAACTAGTCCCCTCAGTAACGCAGACGCGTTACTCATAAAGTGCAGCAAGTTGCAGCAGCGGGGGTGGGACTGATCCAGTGAATGGATTGTAAGTCTAATTCCTGCAATGGTTTAAAAACTTCCGACTCGTTGGAGTTCAATCTGCAATTGCAGTGCTGCTGAGGTGCCACGTGGTGAACCCAATGGTCGACAAGATTGTGAAGCCAAAGCACACGCTGCTTCCGTTGCTAACTGTACTGTTCCTGATTTCCTACAGCCTGTTGACTATGCTGGTAGTGGAACAAGGACGGACGATCGAGTCGCAGCGGTTTCTGATCCGGCAACTGTTCACCGACAGTGGCGAGCTGACAGCATTAAAAGGTAACGCAGTGCAGAAGAATAACGCCGAAGCCCAGGCCCAGGCTGAAGCGAAGGCTCACTCCCAGGCGCAAGCTCCTTCGTCCCCGGTGACCCCGCGAGGCAACGCCAAGAGCGACCATTCAGGCAAGCTCCGGAGACCGCTCCCGCAGAAACCGCCGCAGGCTACCTCCGATACGGCGGACGAACGCAGGGCGCTGGTTTCCATCTAGATTCAGGGGCCAGGCGATCCCATGAAAGCTCTGGCGATGTTACTGCTTTCTTTGTCCATGCCCGGTGCGCGGGTGATTCCACCGCTGCGCTCTCCGGTAGATCGGAGCGTCATTCCCCAGGCTCGCAAGGGCGGGCGCTGGTACTTCGCACAAAATGGTCACGCGGTTTATTGTTACGGGCCAGTCAAGGTTCTTTCCCAGCCGCAGGGCGGCATTCAGCGGGTTGCAACTTACTGCCAGGGCACCAAGCCCATAGTTCCGCTGATGGATTAGCTGAGCTGTTGTTATTCCCTAAACTCCACTTAGTCCCAGTACTGCATCTAGGTTGCTGACAAAGAAGTTGTGTCCGCCGAAGGCAAGGGCGGTGGGATAAATGTCGGCCTGGATCGATGTGATCGGGGGCCACGCGCCTCCGGATGTTTTTGAGCCGGGTGAGAGTTAATATAGCTAATAATTCCCTTTACAATGTGTGTTCAACCGCGCAGGTGTACACTTAGTGCCATGTTTTGGAAGACAAAAGGACATTCTATTAATTATCTGAAGGAGCGAACTTCGCGAAAGACATCCTTTATGATCAAAATCACTTTTCGTGTTCTGCTGGCGGCGACATCGATTGCGTTAAGTCTGGGACTTACTTCATGCAACAAACC
>CATPBY010000263.1 GCA_955652845.1 uncultured Terriglobales bacterium
CTTGAGGCGAGGATGCGCGGAAGACAGGCGCGCGCATCACATTGGTGATCGTCACTGGTTCTGGGTGGTCAAATGTCAATTGACCCTGGACATTGATGGCGCGGATAGGGCGAGATCCAGCTCGCTTGCGCTCTGCAGACAACAACTCATCGAGAATTTGTGCCCGCTGTCGGAGGGGACGGTCAATTACCAGTTCACCTCCTGCATACAGGACGTCGAAGGCCAGATATACAGCAGGCACTCGGCGCATCATTTCCTCACTGACCTTCTTGCGGCCGAGTCGATGCTGCAGTGCGCTGAAAGGGAGGGCCCGCCCGGCTTCATCGGACCCGGCCGCCAGGAAGCTCCAGGCCACAATTTCACCATCAAGAACTGCGTCCGTCGGCAGCCCAGAGAGCGCTTCAGGTAATTCGGGGAATGCCTGGGTGATGTCGTCCCGTGTCCGCGAGAAAATCCGCACTTGATCTCCGTCGCAGTGCGCCTGCGCCCGGATGCCGTCGTATTTATCTTCCACCAGCGCATTCTGAAAATAGCTAAGCGCGTCTTCTGCCGTTTCCGCGGGGCTAGCCAGCATGAAGCCTAAAGGATGAAACAACCGCATTTTGGCGTCTGCCAGTCTTCCTGCAGATGCCAGTTTGAGGGTCTCACCAACATCTCCCAGTAACATGTTGGCGCGTTGCACTCCTGCTGATGTTCCACCATATGCCTTGACGATCGCCTCTTCCACGAGGCTCTCTTTTAATCCAATCCGCAAATCGCCGGTCATGATTTTCACGACGTACTTGGCAGCCGATGGCGCTACTTCTGAAAGCAGTTCCCGCACCAACTCTGCCTTTGCCGCAGGCCCACGAACGCCGGCAATCTGCCGGAAGCGCTTTTGGACTTCGATCACGCTGAGTTCACCTCGCTCATGCGAAGGCAGCGCTTCCCCCGCAACCGCGCCCAGGTCCCCCAGCTTGCGATAGCACGCGGTCAGCTCCTGTTCGCTTTTTCCGGAAAGCTCTCGCACGATTCGCCACAGCAACGACCCGCCTACCTGCAGCGTGGTTTCCTCCCATACCGCAAAAGGCCTTCCGGAGAGAAATATGGCTGCGATCGCAGCGCTTTCAGTCGTTTCCGACTTCAGGTAGTCGGAGACGATCGCCACCTTTTCCAGCTTCCTGGTAGTGGTGGCAATCCGTTCGCAAGCCTCAGCTAGTTTTCGCATGTCTGACTGTGTATACCTGTGATAACCTCATTGGTTGAGCCTTGTGGGCAAGAAAGGATCATCTAATTCTCATGCAGTTTTTGCGAACATTATGGCGCTTCCTGGTGGCTATTCAGCTCTTGCCGGCGCTCGAGGGCGGCGAGGAGACGCTGGTCGGCGGCCAAGCCGTACTCGAAGGCGTTATGATGCGCTCGCCGCATGCCTGGGCGATTGCCTGTCGCAAGCCCTCCGGGGAGGTATCTGTACATAGCGAGCCGTTGGAGCGACTGTCTGAGAAGCACAAGTGGATGGGATGGCCGGTGGTGCGCGGAGTCATGACCCTGGGACATGCTATGTCGCTGGGCTTTCGCGCCCTGAAATTTTCCGCAAATGTTGCGCTGGACGAGATTCCGGCCAACGAAAAGGGCGAAAAGCTGGAAATCAGCGGCTGGATGGCTGCTGTAAACATCATCTTCTCCGTCGGATTCTTCATTTTTATGTATAAGTTTCTGCCCCTGCTCGCCGCGACTGAACTGAAGCGCGTAAGCCCGGTCTTCGGCCAGCAGATCATCTTTAACCTGGTGGATGGCGTGATCCGCATTGCGCTGTTCCTGGTTTTTATCTGGGGTGTTTCGCTTCTCCGCGATATCCATCGCGTCTATGAATATCACGGCGCCGAGCACAAGACGGTTTACGCCTTTGAGAACGGCGATCCGCTTGAAACTTCCGCTGTACAGAAATATTCCACTTATCATCCGCGCTGCGGCACCAGCTTCCTGATGACGGTGATGCTGATTTCGATTCTGGTGTACACCGTGATTCCTGTGACTACATTCTGGGCGCGGTTTGCGGTGCGCATCGCCTTGTTGCCCGTGATCGCAGGCATTTCCTACGAGATTATCCGCTTCGCCGCCAAGCATCGCGGATCTTTGTTTGCGCTGATGACGGCTCCCGGCCTGTGGCTGCAGCGAATTACTACGCAGCCCCCGACGGACGATCAGGCCGAGTGCGCCATCGCAGCATTGCAGCAGGCGATGGCCGTCGAAAAACAGCGCGGCGGCGAATTGGTGATTGCCTAGGCGGGTCCCCCGCGAAATTCTTCTCTCCCCATTTCCTGGTGTAACTAAAATGATCCAGTAAGAGGCGGTGATCGCAGCCGCCTGCGACCACTACTATCGATCAATGACTATCGACTAACGGCTATCGACCATGTTTGAACGACTCGACCAGATCGAAGCGCGCTATGAAGAACTGAACCAGGCCCTCGCTTCGCCGGAGATTACCAGCGACTCGGCCCGATACCAGAAGACTGCCAAGGCGCACGCTGAAATTGCGCCTATGGTCGAAAAATATCGTGAGTACAAAGATCTGACCAGGGGCATCGCGGAAAGCAAGGCCATGCTGGCGGACGAAAAAGATTCTGAGATGCGCGCTTATGCCCAGGAAGAACTGGACAAACTGGAAGGCCGCGTTGGCGCGGTCGAAGAAGAACTCAAAGTGCTGCTCCTGCCCAAGGACCCTAATGACGAAAAAGATGTCATCCTGGAAATCCGCGCGGGCACTGGAGGCGATGAAGCGACGCTTTTCGCCGCTGAAATGTTCCGCATGTATACCCGCTACGCCGAGACTCAGAACTGGAAGGTGGAAGTGCTTTCCACGTCCGAGTCCTCAGTCGGTGGTCTGAAAGAGGTGATTGCCATCATCGAGGGTCAGCGGGTATTTTCGCGACTGAAATACGAAAGCGGTGTGCATCGGGTGCAGCGCGTACCCGCAACCGAGCAGCAGGGACGGGTGCACACTTCAGCCGTAACGGTTGCCGTGCTGCCCGAGGCCGAGGATGTAGACATCAAGATTGAAGCCAAAGATCTCCGCATTGATACCTTCTGCTCATCGGGACCTGGTGGCCAGTCTGTCAATACGACGTATTCCGCCGTCCGCATCACGCATATTCCGACCAACACGGTTGTAAGCTGCCAGGACGAGAAATCGCAGATCAAGAATCGCGAGAAGGGGATGCGGGTGCTCCGATCCCGCCTCTACGAAATCGAAATGCAGAAACAGCAGGATGCCCTCGCCAAAGAGCGCAAGGCCATGGTGGGATCGGGCGACCGAAGCGAGAAAATTCGTACCTACAACTTTCCCCAGAACCGCGTAACCGACCATCGCATCGGTCTTACTATCCATCAACTGCAGGAAGTAATGGATGGCAAACTCCAACCCCTGGTCGATGCCCTGATCGCCCATTATCAGTCAGAGAAGTTGAAGCACGAAACCGCCGGGGTGGTCTGAGTTGAACGCTCGCCGTTGCAGTTCTCGATGACCGCACCGTGCCTCCGTGGTGAAACAGCTCGTGCAATTGAAAAAGTCTCTCAGCGCAGCCGTCGACCGTCTCGCAGCCGCTGATGTTCCGTCGCCGCGGATGAATGCCGAACTGCTGCTCATGTTTACCCTGGGTTGCGATCGCGCTTATCTCCACGCTCACACCGAGCGAGAACTGATCGAGGAGGAACAAAATCGCTATGAGCAAGCTCTGAGCCAACGCTCCCGCGGCATCCCTGCGCAATACATTACTGGTCACCAGGAGTTCTGGGGGATGGATTTCATCGTCTCTCCCGCCGTTCTCATCCCTCGCCCAGAGACCGAACTGGTAGTCGAAGCAGTTCTGGAATGTGTGGGGCGGGCGCCCTCGCCCGCCGGCTCTTTGTACATTGCTGATATTGGCACCGGCTCCGGGTGCGTTGCCGTGGCTCTTGCCAAACAGCTTCCTTATGCCGAAATTCACGCCACCGACATTTCTCCCGAAGCCCTCGAAATAGCCCGCGCGAATGCAGCCCGTCATCAACTGGAAACCCGGATTCACTTTCACGAGACCGAGCTGGTGACAGGCCTCCCGCCTGGCGCCTTCGATTTTGTCGTCTCGAATCCGCCTTATGTCGGGGAATCAGAGGCGGACCAGGTACAACTCGAAGTCCGCAAGTTTGAGCCGCGCAATGCCGTGTTTGCCGGACCAACGGGATTGGAGATCATCGAACGTCTCGTTCCGGCAGCCCAGAGCGCTCTCAAACCGCAAGGATGGCTGGCAATGGAATTCAGCGGAACGATCGCCGCGCGAGTAACGCCTCTCCTGCAAGGCTGGGAGTGCGTCCAGATTAGGAACGATCTTCAAGGTATTCCACGCGTCGTCACAGCGAGAAAAAAATCTGAGATAGCCGGCAGCACCGCTTAACAACGACATCCTCCTCCTGTGAACGCGCCGCCAACGATGGCTGGTAGTATTCCGCGTGAGACGTTAGTCTTTAAATTGCTTTATAAAGTCGAGGTCACTCGATAAGACGCTCGTTAACAGTGTGCCTGCCGCGACTGCTTCGTAAATGAAAATTGCGCCGTTGTCCAGAATCGCCTTTCCCATAATTCTGGCGATCATTTTGCTTTCATGCTCCGCGTGGACCCAGAATTCGAGGGGAACACTACGAGGAACCGTGCAGGATACGACCGGTGCGCTCATTCGCTCCGCCAGGGTTATTGTTCAGGCACCCGGATCGTCGTTGCAGCGCGAGGCTACCACCAACAGCCAGGGACAATTCCGGCTGGATGATTTGTCGCCCGGAACCTATCGCATAGGAGTGACTGCGAAGGGATTCGACGGCGCTCAATCGGATGTGACTGTCATTGTCAGTACAGCGCGCGACATCACGGTAACAATGAGTCCCGCCGTGATTCAGCAAACCGTTAACGTGAAGGCGCAGCCCTCCTCTATCGCTACCGAGCCTATTGATTTGGCGAGTGCCGTCCACCAGGCCACAGCCTCCACCCGGGATTTGGAAACCATTCCGCTGGCCGCCCGCAGCTTCGCTAATATTGCATATTTAGTTCCGGGCACCGAGCCGGTCGAGCCTTCCGATCCTACAAAGGCCCGCATCACTGCGGTTTCTACTGGCGGCAGCTCAGGCTTGAATAATGAACTCTCGGTCGATGGCGGAGACAATACGGATGACTACATCGGTGGTTTCCTGCAAAACTTTTCGCCTGACGCGATCCAGGAATTCGCCGTTCGCACTGCCCAGGAAGACGCCGACACCGGTCGCACGACCGCGGGCTCTTTGATCATAACCACTAAGCGAGCCACCAATCAATGGCACGGTGGGGGTGCTTTTTATGAACGCGCCGCAGCACTCAACGCCCGTTTTCCGATTGAGAATCCGCCGCCCAATCCGAAGCAGCCGTTTTCGCGGCAGAATTATGTAGCTACTATCGGCGGGCCTATCCGGAAGAACAAGTTCTGGTTTTTCACGTCTTTCGAATATGTTCATGAGAACGCGAGCATCGCATACAGCCCCGCAAGTCGGACCCAATTCAACGCCCTGGCGTTGTTGGCTGCTCAAGGATTCGTTCCCGGCATTCGCTCAATTTTAGTGCCCGCGAGTGTCGGTGTCCCGTTTCGCGACTACCTGGGCACCACTCGCTTCGACTGGGCGGAATCGTCCAAGTCACAGTGGTTTCTGCGCGCGGCAATCGACAATTACATAACTCGCAATGCGCTGGTGCAGCAGGCGGCCCTGCCATCCAGCGGCGCCACTCAGCACAATAATTACATGAACCTGGCCATCGGCAACCAGTACATGTTCAGCCCAACCTGGCTGGGCAACTTTATTTTTGATGCCGGCGGATTGCACCTGACGGAACAGCGTAACTCGCAGCTGGGCTTCGCCCTGGCTTTCCCATTCACTTCGACATCCCTCAGCATCTCCGGCTTCGAGACTTTTGGCGACAATCAATTTCAAACCCCGATTACTGCTTTTCCGGTAATGCGCAACCAGGAAAAATATCAGTGCCGCTATGATGTTACGCATACATCGGGCAGGCACGCGCCAAAGTTTGGCGCCAACTTCATTCACGAGCCAGTACTAAGCGGTGCGCTTTCCGCAACCGTGGAAAAGCTTTACACCTTTCCCAAAGATCCATCAGACTATCTGAACAACACGGCATCATTTGCTGCGATCACTGAAGGGTGTGACCCATCCATTTCCCCTTGTCCGAACTCCACATTCACGCCAGGAGGGAATGGAAGTTTTTCTCAAAACGTACAGCGCCTCGGGGTCTACGTTCAAGACTCCTGGCGTGTGACCTCTCATCTCACTGTCAACTATGGTTTGCGCTACGAAACCACTTTTGGACTCTTCACTGCATCGGGCCGCAGCCAGCTCGACAATCCCGTATTTCTAACGCTCAAGGCTCTTCAGATCCCATTGATTCCCCACGCGCCCCATGCCTACTACAGAGCGTTCGATCCACGACTGGGTGTCGCGTATGCTCCAGGACAATCAGGCGCCACGGTGCTTCGCGCCGGCCTCGGCCTTTTCCACAACGATCTTGCCCAGAACGGATGGGTTACCGCATTACAAGCCGTGAATACGCCGCCGGCGCCATGTGTAAACCCCGGCGACCCGGGCTGCGTCCTGTCGGGAAATATCATCGATTCGAATTACAAGACTCCATATGCGCTGCACGCATCGGGCGGCATCGAGCATGCATTCAGTCCAAACTGGACGTTGGCCGCGGACTACACCCATGAGCAGGGAAATCATGGCTACCGCGCGTACAACTACAATGCGGGGTTCACGTTATTTGCGCCGGCGCCGTCGAACCAGCGCTTCGTTCCCAACATTTCAGTATTCAAGTCTGACAACCGTTCCAGTTACAATGCGCTGCTCATTCATCTGCAAGGCAATGTATCTAGCCGGTTCAATCTGGTCGCAAACTATACTTTGTCGACTGCAAAAACCTGGGGCTGCGTCCTCGGCGAAATCTTTGATTATGTGAACGGCGTGTGCAATCCGCTCCATCCTTTTGGTCCGGGTGATTACGGGCCATCGGGCGAAGATGTTACCCATCGCTTTGTGCTTGCGGGGACATTCCTCACCCCCGGAGGTTTCGAACTTACAACCCTCACTCAGGCGGAAAGCGCCCGTCCTTTTACGTTAACTACGCCAGTGGATGTAAACGGTTCCGGAGATTCCGCCAACGATCGCGCTGTGATCAACGGGGTCCAGACCACTCTTGACGAGT
The DNA here is from genome assembly GCA_955652845.1 of uncultured Terriglobales bacterium. Taxonomy (GTDB): domain Bacteria; phylum Acidobacteriota; class Terriglobia; order Terriglobales; family Acidobacteriaceae; genus JABCYV01. The sequence goes on from CATPBY010000263.1 coordinate 7,253, forward strand.
TCCGCGGAACTCCTTACATCCAGGTCGATTTGCGAGTCAGCCGCCCATTTAAGTTCCGGGAGACTTGGTCGATCATTCCCTTTGCTGAGTTTTTCAACCTTTTCAATCGAAACAACCCAGGCGCGAATTACGTGACTGACATTTCCGTCCTCGGGGCCAATAATCTCGCCAATGCAACGGGACTCTGTGCGAATCCGCCCGCCTGCACGACATCCACTCCCATCACCAGCTTCAGGCAACTACTCGTTCCTTCCGGCGCTCTGGGCGATTTCTTCGGTCCAGGGACGACGGTCGGCATTCCATTCGCTGCTCAATTGGGCGTGCGCGTGAGGTTTTAGGTACCGCGAAGAGATCCGTCCCATTCACCCAATTCGTCGGACGTCATCCCGAGCTACGCGAGGGATCCTGCGTGTAGCTTGGTACATCGTATCGTGGAGGTGCGGTGAGGATCCACGCGAGATCCCTCTCTCCGCCTGAAAAGCGGCTTCGCTCGGGATGACGAAGAGGCCGGGATGAAGCAATAAAAGGGAACTTCCTACCGCATGAGCCACTCGGTAGCGCGATGTAGCTGGATCAGCAAGGCATGATAAGACAGCGCGACGTACACGATTGTGCCCAGCCCTGGCACGAGCGCATACCATAGATGGAATCGATCAGTGGAAGTACGCTCTTCTTCCCATGCGACCAGCCGTTCGACACGGGCGCAAATCTCTGCGGTCGAGTTGGACAACAAGGCAGTAGTAAAGGAGGGCGACGGGAGTGGCGCAATGCACGATAGCTTGATCAGGGCTGAGGCGAGGTCAAGCGCCTCGCTGGCATTAGAGACTGCCGCATCATCGGCCGCCATTTCCGCTGCTTCCAACCACGCTCTCTCCAGCCCAACCATCCTGGGGAAAACGCAAAGGCTGAAAAGAAGCTTCTTAAAATTGTCCCTGCGGCTTACATGTGCCATCTCATGTTTTAGCGCTGTTCGAAGCTCAGACCTCGTCAAAACCGCCGCCGCGGTCTCCGACAGCAGCACTCGCGGCTTCAAAATACCGGCAACTGTCAGGGCAGGTATCGCTCTGCTGCTACTGAATAAGGGCACGGCCCCCGCAGGGTCAATCGCCGAGCCCTGACGCAACCAGGCAGCCACAATTCGTGACGTCGTGACCTGCGCTGCAGTTGCCTTAACAACACCAACCGTCAACAGAATCAGGCCGCATAATCCCAACCCCAGGGGGATCGCACCAATCGGCTCATCGATAGAATGGGGTTCTAACAATAAGAATGAGGGAACCATGAGCCCAAAAGTGACCAGGCCTGACAAAACGATTGGCAGGATCCGTAACCCAAACAAAAGATTCGCCGCAAGGCTCGGCGAAAACCGCGAGCAAACTCGCTTTGCCGCTTGCCCTCCCCAGGCAGCGAGAACGGAAAGAACAGCGTACAGCAGCACGAATACCGCGAACGAGAGAGCCATGCCACGCGCTGCGAACATCATGACCTCCGCTCCCGCTTTGACTGGGAGCCTTTTTGTTGGCTCCGCAATTCCCGCCGTTTCCTTTCCACAAGGTCCTGCAAATCATCGAGTGACTTGGTATCGTGCCCGCTCAGAATTTCGACCAGATAGGAGAGTGGTAAGCGCGAGGAAGAATCGGGACCGAACAGTTGCGAAATAGCATTCTCCGCTGCCATTTTCTGCAACTCTTCCAGAGTATAACGCGGCGAATAGCGAAACGCTTTACCTTCAGCTACCCGGCTGAGCACGCGCTTCTTATATAGGCGGTCGAGCGTCGTCATCACGGTCGTGTAGGCGAGTTTGTGATCGCCCTCATCGACCAACTCTCGGACCGTGGCGCTGCCGCGGGTCCACAGATCCTGAAGCAGCCGCTGTTCCAGAGGACCTAGCAGTTTTCCCGCAAACGGCTGGAATGCGCCAAAAATTCTCTTCATACCAATCTTCGACTCCAGATTCTATCTTAGGTGGAGGAAAAACGAATAAAGTCTGCAGTCAACACTTGCCGGTGGTTGCGGCCGGATGAACCTCATCCACGTTGACCCAGTTGGTGGGATAAACCCCGGTATAGCAGGCAGTGCAATAGGTAGTCTTCTCGCCGTCGGCGCAGGCTTTTTTCATGCCCTCGAGCGAGAGATAAGCCAGGGAATCGGCGCCGATAAACTCACGAATCTCTGCCACCGAATTATTGGCCGCGATCAGTTCTTTCTTGGACGGTGTGTCCACTCCGTAGAAACAGGGCGAGACCGTAGGTGGGCAGGAAATGCGCATATGCACTTCCCGCGCGCCGGCGCTGCGGACCATACGCACGATCTTGCGGCTGGTTGTACCGCGCACGATAGAGTCGTCGATCAGCACCACGCGTTTTCCCTCCAGTAATGTGCGCACCGGATTCAGCTTGAGCTTCACTCCGAAGTCGCGGACGGTTTGTCGCGGTTCGATGAAGGTTCGCCCCACATAGTGATTGCGAATCAGCCCGAAGCGAAAAGGAATCCCGCTCTCAGCTGCGTAACCCACGGCCGCTGTGACCCCGGAGTCGGGCACCGGGACCACGACATCGGCTTCAGCGGGCGCTTCCCGCGCCAGTTGCCTTCCCAACGCTTCACGGCTGGTTTGCACCGGACGCCCGAATACCATGCTGTCGGGACGCGAGAAGTAAACGTGCTCGAAGATGCAACTCGATTGCGGAGCTGGCCGGGCGTACCGGTGTGAAGTGATTCCTTCCGCGCCCACGGCAATCAGTTCACCCGGCTCAACATCGCGCTCGAAAGTCGCTCCAATAAGATCAAACGCGCAGGTTTCCGAAGCGCACACGACCGTGTCCTGGGTTTCACCCGGCAGTCTGGGAATCCTTCCCAGGGCCAGCGGACGAAAACCACGTGGATCGCGTGCCGCGAAAATCCGGTCGGGACTGATCATCACCAGCGAAAACGCGCCTTCCACCTGCCGCAGCGCGTCGGCCATCGCCCCCGGCAGCGTCTGTTCCCTGGACAAAGCGATGAGGTGAACAATCACCTCCGTATCGCTGTTGGTCTGGAAGATTGATCCCCGGCCTTCGAGCCGGTGGCGAATCTCTTGCGCGTTCACCAGATTTCCATTGTGTGCCAGTGCCATGATGCCCTTATTCGATTGCACCATGATAGGCTGCGCGTTCAGCAACGAAGAGTCCCCGGCAGTCGAATAGCGGGTGTGCCCAATGGCCAGCCGGCCGCGCATCTTGGACAACACATCTTCAGTAAAGATGTCCGCCACCAGGCCCATGTCGCGATAAGGCCGAAGCGCCAGGCCATCCGAGGTCACAATGCCTGCCGACTCCTGTCCCCGGTGCTGCAGCGCATGCAGTCCCAGATAGGCAAGTTTCTCCGCCTCAGGGTGACCGTAAATTGCCACTACACCGCACTCATCCCGGAATTTGTCGGAAGAAAGCATTCACCTAAAGCTCACGTAAGGGACGGGCGCCTCGCCTGTCCATGCCGAGCAACCGCTCGACAATTGTCATTGCGGGTCACTTTATGAATGTGCCACGTCCGTCTCGGCCCGCAGCGCCTTCTCCAGCGCACCATCATATTCATCCCGCAATTCAGCAACCAGCCCCGACACCACCACCCGACCATCGAGCTTGATTTCGACCTGTTCGGGAACTGTTTCCCCAATCTCTTCCGCCGCTACACCATGCTTGTCCGCTGCCATTTGGATTTCGGCCAGCTTACCATGCTCGCAGGAGATCACCACCCGGCTGGCATCTTCGCCAAAAAGGACAAACTTCGAAGGCAGTCCATGCGAAAGCAGATTCACTTTCAGCCCTGCCCCTTGACCAAACGCCGATTCCGCCAGCGCCACCGCAATCCCTCCATCGGAGCAGTCATGCGCGGACTCAAGCAGGCCGCTCCGGGCCATCTCTACCAGCGCCCTCTGGAGTGCAGCCTCTTTTTCCAACTCCAGCACCGGGGGATACCCCCAAAGCGCGCCGAGGATTTCTTTAGCGTACTCCGATGAGCCGAACTCGGATTCTGCATCGGTAACATCTCCCGGCTCGCAGGCTCGCAGCAGAACAATCGCTCGTCCCGAGCCGCGGAAATCCAGGCCCACAGCTTTGTGCACATCTTCGAACAGTCCGACGACCCCCAGCACAGGCGTGGGATAAATCCCCTCGCCCAGGGTTTCGTTATAAAAGCTGACATTGCCCCCGGTGATGGGGACTTCCAGTTCCTCGCAAGCCTTGGTAATGCCGTCGACCACCTGGGAAAACTGCCACATGATGTGTGGCTTCTCCGGATTGCCGAAATTGAGACAGTTAGTCGCGCCCACCGGCGTCGCCCCCGTGCACGCCACATTGCGGGCAGCTTCAGCAACGGCATGCATCGCTCCCAGCCGCGGATCGAGATAACACCAGCGTCCATTGCCATCAAGCGCCATTGCCAGACCACGCTGCGAACCTTTAATTCGTATCACTCCCGCGTCGCCCGCGCCCGGCCCCTCGACGGTATTGGTTTGCACCATGTGATCATACTGTTGCCACACCCAGCGCTTTCCGCAAATATTCGGACTTGCCAGCAAGCGTTTCAGATCATCCGTCAGATTTTCCGCCGCTGTTAGCTTGATATGCGCCGGCACTTCCCGCGGAACCGGTGGCTCCCAGCGTTGCAGCGGACGCTTGTAGACCGGCGCATCGTCGGTCAGCGCCTGGTTGGGAATCTCGACGACAACCTTTCCGTGTTCGAGAACCCGTAGCTTGCCGTCATCAGTGACTCGACCGACTTTCGCCGCATCAAGACCCCATTTCTCGAATACACGGAACACTTCGTGCTCCCGCCCATGCTGCGCCACCAGCAGCATGCGCTCCTGCGACTCGCTGAGCATGATCTCGTAAGGGGTCATGCCTGTTTCGCGCTGCGGCACCCGGTCCAGTTCAATTTCAATGCCTACATGCCCACGCGCCCCCATCTCACAAGTCGAACACGTCAGCCCGGCAGCACCCATGTCCTGAATGCCAGCGATTGCGCCCGTCTGCATGGCTTCCAGGCAAGCTTCGAGCAGCAATTTTTCGAGAAAGGGATCACCCACTTGGACGTTGGGCCGCTTGGCCTCAGAAGTCTCGCTGAATTCTTCGCTGGCCATGGTCGCGCCGTGAATTCCGTCGCGCCCAGTTTTCGCCCCAACATAAATTACAGGATTACCCACACCAGAGGCTTTCGCATAGAAAATCTGGTCGCGCCGCACCAGGCCGAGGGCGAAAGCATTCACCAGCGGATTGCCAGAGTAACAAGCTTCAAACCTGGTTTCACCACCTAGATTCGGTACACCAAAACAATTTCCATAAGAAGCAATCCCGCTGACCACACCCTCCAGCAAAGAATGATTCTTGCGTATCTCTGCTTGCGTAGGGACAGCCGCCGCCGGCGGCCCAACCGACCGCAGTTCGGCGCTACTGCTCGCGGTTTTTAACTGAGTGACAGGAC
>CATPBY010000264.1 GCA_955652845.1 uncultured Terriglobales bacterium
AAATTTCGATCAAGCTGACGGTAAACGGGAAGCTGCACTCGTTGCTGGTCGAACCGCGCACCTTGCTGGTGGAACTCCTGCGCGAGGCGTTGGACCTGACCGGCACACACGTGGGCTGCGATACTACTTATTGCGGCGCGTGTACGGTGTTGCTGGATGGCGCCGCGGTGAAATCCTGCACCATGTTCGCGGTGCAGGCTGACGGCGCGGAGATCGTTACCGTTGAGGGCCTCGAGAAAGACGGACAGCTTCATCCCATCCAGAAAGCCTTTGGTGATGCCTACGGGTTGCAGTGCGGATACTGTACCCCGGGACTGATGCTGTCAGCCCTGCAGTTGCTCTCGAAAAACAAGAAACCGACCGAAAAAGAGATGCGCAAAGCCATCGCAGGCAATACCTGCCGTTGCACCGGTTACCAGAACATATTAAAAGCGATTCAACTGGCCGCGCAGAACATGAACGGAGCTTAAGTCGTGGCGATTAAGTTTGGCGGCGAATTCCAGGTCAATCGCACTCCGGAAGAAGTGTATGACTTTCTGACGGATCCCGCCAAGTTCGCGCCGCTCCTACCGGACTTCAAAAGTATGACGGTGCAGGACACCACTCATTTTACGGTCAAGGTGAATGTCGGCATCTCTTACATTAAGGGAACCGCCGACGTGAAAATGGAACTGGCGCAGGCGGATCGCCCCAAGCGTGCGCAATACAAAGGCAATGGCAGCGTTTCTGGCGGCAACGTGTCGCTGACGGCCGGCTTTGATCTTTCGCCGAGCCCGGGAGGAACTAAAGTCGCGTGGCAGGGCGAGGCCCAGATCTTTGGCGGTCTGGCATCAGTCGCCGGTGGATTGCTGGAACCACTGGGCAAGAAGAACGTTCAGAAGTTGATCGACGGGCTGCAGGCCGCCCTAAGTTGAACGTACGCGCTGGGACGGCCGGCTTAGGAGCACGGATTGAAGTCGGAAGCTGACAACAAAAACTGGGTCGGTAAATCCCTCCCGCGCAAAGAAGAGAATCGCCTTCTCCGCGGCCGGGGCAAGTTCAGCGACGATATCAAGCTGCGCGAAATGCTCTACTTGCGATTTATCCGCTCTCCCTACGCTCATGCCAGAATTATCAGTGTGGATGTCTCCGCCGCCCAAGCTTTGCCCGGTGTGGTATGCGTGTTGACTGGAACGGAAGTCGCTCAGCAGACGCAGCCTTTCATTGAAATTGGCCCGGATCCCTTCGCCAAAATCAAAGACTACCCGCTGGCAGTTTCCAAGGCACGATATCAGGGTGAACCGGTAGCGGCACTGGCGGCGGAGTCTCCGGCACTGGCCGATGACGCCGCCGAGTTGGTTCAGGTGGAGTATGAGGCGCTCGATCCAGTGGTAGATGCGGAAGCAGCGCTGACCAACAAAAGCATTCTGCACGAAGAATCTGGTACAAACCAGGTTTGGAATGGGGTGTTCGAGTACGGTGATGTAGAGAAAGCATTCAACGATGCAACCTACGTTGTCAGCATTGATCGTCTTCATTTCCATCGTTTTTCCAGCACGCCCCTGGAAAACAATGTTGTGATCGCGCAGTGGAATCCCAAGGATGAGCGCATCTATTACCAGTGCAACAACTCGTTTCCGTCATTTGCCATCCAGTTTCTGGCAGCCCACCTTGGCGTTCATATCGACCGCATCCGGGTGGAGACTTCCGACATCGGCGGAAGCTTCGGAATCAAAATCACGAGTTATCCGCAAATGGCGGTTTGCGCATTAGCTTCCAGGAAAGCCGGGGGACGCCCGGTAAAGTGGGTGGAAACGCGCTCCGAGCACATCACTTCGAGCGCGCACGGCAATGAGCGGACCTTTCGCGACACTCGGGTCGCTCTCGATAAGAACGGGGTGATCACGGCCATCGCGTCGCGGCATATCGACGACTGCGGCGCCTATCCTCGCTATGAACCTCTTGGTTGCGTCATCTGGTCACAGGTGTTTCCCGGCGTCTATCGCTTCAAGAATGCGCGAATCGATTTCACCCAGGCGGTCACCAACAAATGTCCGGTGGGCCCGAACCGTGGCTACTCTCGCATGCAGCATCTCTGGTTTTTGGAGCGAGTTGTCGACATCTGTGCTCATCAACTGAATATTCCTTCCGACGAGATGCGCTCCCGGAACTACATCCTTCCCGATGAATTCCCCTACACGACGCCGAACGGCTGCGTATATGATTCTGGAAACTATCCCAAGATGCTGCAACTGGCGAAGAGCCTGATCGGCTGGGAGGATTGGAAAAAGAAACAATTCGCAGCCCGCAAAGAAGGGCGCCTGATCGGGATCGGTATCGGAACCACGCTGGACTCGGGCACCAATAACTTCGGTCAGTCGCAGATCGTGAATCCATTTTTACCCTATTCCGGAAATTCTCAGGGGGCCAATTGCAAGCTCGACATCTACGGAGAAGTTGTGGTCTCCGTCGGTTCCTGCCCGCAGGGCCAGGGACATGAAACCACCGCCGCGCAAGTGGTCGCGGATGTGCTGAATATCCATCCCGATCTGATCACGGTTCGCACCGGCTTCGATACCGAGCGCAATGTGCACACCGGATTTTCAGGCACGTATGCCAGCCAGTTCGCGGTCTCGGGCCTGTCGGCGGTGCACGGCGCGGTGCAAAAGCTAAAAGCTGAGATCAAGCGCCTGGCCGCCTTTGCGCTGGCGACCACAGAGGATGATGTAGAGTTCGGCAGCGGAACCCAGGGTCCGGAGATTCGCGCTAAGAGTACGGCGAAATCCATTAACTATTGGGGACTCGCCAATCTGGTAAATGCCAACAGCGCCGCTCTCCCCCCGGAACTTTATGAACTTACCCTGAATTGCCGCTATATCTGGCGGGCGCCGTTCAAGGTGCCGGATACTAAAAAGAAATATGGAAGCCTGACCCTCACTTACGCGTCGCAGCTTCATATGGCGGTGGTCGAAGTGGAGCGCGACACATATATTCCACGCATTCTCGATTACGTTGCCGTTGACGATTGCGGCACTGTCATCAATCCTCCGATCGTGGAAGGGCAAGTCTATGGGGCTACCGCTCATGGTATCGGCGCGGCGCTGATGGAAAATTGCGTTTACGATGCAGTCGGCAACATGCTGACCAGCACCTTCAGCGATTACATTCCTATTACCGCGATGAACATGCCAAGAGTGAAATACGGCCACATCGAGACCCCCTCGCCGCACAGTTATAGCGGAGCCAAAGGCATGGGCGAGGGAGGAGCCGCGCCGATCCATACGATTTCGGCCGCGCTTCAGGATGCGTTATTCGCCAGCGGCATCATCATCGATGACTCGTTCAACAATGCTGACAGCATCTTCCGCGCCTTGACAGCAAAAGCGACCAGCAAGCTGGTGAACGTGGAGAAACGAATATGACGGCGTGGCGGGGCCGCTCTCGCCCGCGAGGTTTTGTCCCTGGTCAAACGTCAGGAAAGCCAGCGCGCCGAAACCGCCACATATGAAACGAGTTTGCGTCATCGGTTGCGGCGCGATCGGAAGCTTGTATGCGGCGCATCTGGCTCGCGTCACCGAAGTTTGGGCTTTTGTCCGCCGCCGGGAACAGGCGGATGCTCTGAGCCGTGAAGGACTGCGAGTTTCGGGGGGACATGAATTCCATGTGGAACTGAAAGCGACTGCAAGCGCCAAAGAGCTTCCCGAGTGTGATTTGGCGATCGTGGCGACGAAAGCTACGCAGGTAGCGGACTCCATTGCTCCAGTCGGTGCGCATTTTAATAAAGGCGCGGTCATTTCGGCGCAGAACGGCCTGGGCAGTGAGGAGATTATTGCCGCCCACACCCGCGGACAGGTCATCCGCGGCACAACTTTTATGAGCGGCACGCGTCACAGCGACACTCACGTGCAGTACGAACTTGAAACGGCTACCTGGCTGGGACCGTTCGAGCCCCGCAACACGCCATTTGCCATGGTGAAGGAAGCCGCCGATCTGATTATCGCCGCCGGACTGAAAGCGGAAGCGTTGCCGGATGCCCGTCCGGCGCAGTGGTCGAAGTTGATCTTCAATGCGTCGGTCAATGGAGTTTCCGCTCTGACTGGATTGCCGCACTCACCGCATTTCGCGGATGAGTCGCAGTTTTCCAGTCTCGGACACTTGCTGCACCAGTTGATTGACGAAGGCAAAAAAGTAGCGGCCGCAGCCGGGATTCCACTTCACGACGATCCGTGGGAGATGAATAAAATCGGCGCAATGACCAATCATCCAACCTCGATGCTGCATGACATCCGCCATCACTCTCCCACGGAGGTGGACTTCCTGAGTGGCGCGATCGCTCGCGAGGCCGAGCGGGCGGGCGTATCCGCGCCTCTCCATACGGCGGTTTACCAGCTCATAAAGGGCCAGGAAGCATCATGGAGTTTTAAGGATGAAAATCGCGCGGTCGCGGTCCGTGGAAAAGGACACTAGGCGATGCCCTGGCCAATTGACGAATCCAAGCTGGCTCGTGTGCGCGCCTCAATGAAGGACCAGGACCTGACCGCGCTGGTGGTGCGAGCTCCCGATAACGTCGTCTACCTCACCAACTATTGGTGCATGAAAGGATATGATGCCGCCATCTTTCCCCGTGAGGGCGAACCGACGCTCATTACGCTCGAACCGCAACTGGCGGACGCTGAGCGCAATTCCTGGACCAGGGACATTCGCCTGTTCAAAGGGTACGACGAACGTGACCCGCGTCCGCCGCAATACCGGGCGCTTGATATTGCCCTGGAAGTCCTCAAGCAGCGTAAACTGACCGAGCGGGTTGCGATTGAGCTCAACATGGGCACACAATCCGCTGACCGTATGGTGGGCGAGCCCACCACCCCCACGCAATTTTATTTCGATGCCTTTCGAAAGATTTCCGGACAGGTGGTTGACGCGACGCCGCTGCTCAACGAAGCTCGGGCCCTCAAGACTTCTCAGGAAATCGAGCGCATGCGGCTGGCCAATGAACTTGCCGCGCTGGCCATGGAATTCACGCGGGAGCACATGCGTCCGGGAATGAAAGAAAGTGAAGTTGGCGGCATGTATGAGGGTTTCGTCCATGGGCTGGGTGTCGGTTACAAGGGAAAGGTCGAGATGGCCCGCGCCTTTACGCTGGTATGGTCGGGACAAGGGATCGCGACCTTCACGGCGACCGGCAACCGGCCAATACAGAACAACGAGCCAACACTTTTCGAAATATGGGTGTGCGTGGACGGTTACTGGACTGACCTCACGAAGAACGCCTGCCCCGGCGAACTTACGCCGGAGTATCACAAGCTGCTTGACCTGTTGTTGAAGGTGTTTAACGAAGCAGTAGCCCACTCTCATGATGGCGCCAGTTTTGCCGACCTCGATCGCCTGATTCGCGCCCGGATCGCGGAAGGCGGGTATCCCGGGCAGCCCTCCCATCCTATCTGTCATGGCGTGGGAGCTCGTGCCCATGAACCGCCCTATGCGCATCAGGCGGGCGGCGGCACCATCAGGAAAAACATGGTGCTGGCGATCGAACCGGGAATTTACTGGCCTGGCGGCGGTGGCTTGCGTCTGGAAGATGATTTCCTGATCACCGATAAAGGCAACGAAAAACTTTGTTCGTATCCGGATGATTTCCGGCGGGTGTGATGCCGGGAGCAGGAAGATCACTAACGGTGCTCAAATCAAAGAAACATCCGTCGTCCGGTTTAACTCCCAAACTGGCCGAGAAAATTATCGCCGAGGTGAGTGAGAAAGAAATTGTGGCCATGTGTTGTGACGTCATTAACATTCCCAGTCCTACTGGCGAAGAACTGCAGATGGCGGAGTACATGCAAAATGCTTTGCGCGAGCTTGAGCTGGCTGTGACCTGGCAGGAAGTCGAAGAAGGGCGGGCCAACGTGGTGGGTCGTCGCATGGGAGTTGGCGGCGGAAAGACCCTGATGTTCAACGGGCACATGGATACGTCAAATACCGGCCGTGAAGACTTCCTGAGTGGCATCGGCTACAAGCCTAACGCGGTCGTGAAGAATGGATTTATCTACGGCTTGGGCATCTATAACATGAAAGGCGCGCTGGTCTGCTACACCCATGCGGTCCGCGCGCTGCAGCGTGCCGGGGTCAAATTGAAGGGAGACGTAATTATCGCCGCGGTAGCTGGGGAAATCGAGAAAACACAGTGGGGCGAATTCAAAGGCAAAGAATATCGCGGCTATGGCTATGGCACGCATTACCTGGTGAATCACGGCGTCGTGCCCGACATGTGCATTCTGGGTGAACCGACTGATATGCAGGTCGTGCTGGAACATTTTGGGTCACTCTGGGTGCGCATTTCGTGCGCCGGAATATATGTCCACACTGCATTCTGCGAAGGCCGTGAGGAGATGAACTCCATTCGCCGCATGCACGAACTGATGGCCAACATCCTGGAGTGGATTGAGGAATGGGAAAGCAAGGCATCTTACGGTGGCCGGAAAGCGATTGTGAATCTCGGCGGCATTCGCGGAGGCCATGCCTGGCGCGCCAGCCGCACACCGGAAAAGACTGATCTGTTTCTCGATGTGCGCGTTCCCCCAAGTATTGCGATGAGTGAGGCACGCCGCGAAGTGCAGCAATTATTTTTCGAATTGGAGAAGAAGCACGCCGATTGGGGATTGGAATTCGAGACCTATGTTTCCGTTCCCGGCGCACGTATCAGTGAAAATCACGAGATGATCAGGGCCATCGACTGCAATCATGCGCGAATCATGGGCAGTCCGCCTGAGCGGCAAGTTGTGGTCTGGTGCTCGGATGCAAGCGTGCTCAGCCGCTATGGCATTGAAACTGTGAATTATGGGCCTTCCAGCGGTCCCCGCGACGCAGAAGGCGAGAAAGTCAAAATCAAGACGCTGGTAGACATCACCAGAATTTACGCATTGACTGCCGCCGATTTATGCGGCGTCGAATAAAGTACAGCGCAATTATTCTTGAGGCTAATTTGCCCAGTCAAAAAGAAATCGGCCGCCGGTACAAAAACATTCGATCGCGAATGCAGAGCGAGGGTCTGGACGCGTTGATTGTCTGCGGCAACCAGTACGCCGGATTTGAAGGCGCAGTCCTGTACATGTCCGGCTTCGAAATCGTGCACCGCTATGTTTATCTGCTGCTTCCCCTCGCCGGCGAGCCCACTCTTGTCTTTCCCCGCGAGGCGCGCTGGATCGGAGATAAGGCCAAACCGTGGGTGAAAGACCAGGTCTGGCCTGATGTTCCGGGAAAGTGGCTGCGCGATTGCGGACATGAACGGAGATGGAAGCGAGTAGGCGTTTACGGATTGAACTTCGTTATGGCAGTGCGCGACTACCGCGAGTTGACAGAAGCTCCATTTGAACTGGTGCCGTTTGATGTGCAGTTTGACCTGGCGCGCGCGGTCAAGAGTGAAGAAGAACTGGCCGAAGTGCGCGATGCCATGGATATCGTCATCGATGGCTTCTGGGCGCTGGTGGCCGGGTATGAGCCGGGGAAGACCGAAGCTGAGATTATGGCGCCCGCCGTGGAGCGATTTTTCGCGCGCGGCGCCGGGCCTCGCATGATGAATATTCTGCTGTCCGGCGCCAATGGCGAGGCTGAGGCGTTCTTCAAGGTTCCAGGCCATCGCGTAGTCGCATCTGACGATCTCCTGTTGTACTCATTGGAAGTTACCGGAGCCGGCGGCTATTGGGTGGAGTTCTCCCGGCCTTTGATTCGCGGAAAACTCAGCCCGCGAACCCAAGAGATGGCAGATATTTATCCGCATGCGCTTGAAGCAGCACGGAAGTTAATGCGCGCCGGTGAACTGGCCAGCATTTCCAAAAACGTGCCGCAGTTTCCAGCTACGTTCTTTGGACTTACCGCCATGCATATGCTGCACGTAACCATCGGCGTGATCTACC
>CATPBY010000265.1 GCA_955652845.1 uncultured Terriglobales bacterium
GCTACTGACTTGCGATAGGCGGCAATGGAATCACTCGTCCTGCCCAGAGCGTTGCAGACGAAGCCCAGATCAAACCATGCCTGGTAGTTGGCCGAATTGGCGGCAGTAACCTTGTTCAGGAGCGACTCGGCAGTCGTATAGTCTTTTTGTTCGATGGCGGCTTCGGCCTGGGTCAGTTCCGCAGGGAAGGAAGGGTTTTCTTCGGCTATTTTGTGGTGACGAATTGCGACGCCGGTATTTTGGCACAACGCAACAGCGGAGACCAGGACGGACGCTGCAACAGCCAGCAGGAAGCCGGCTGGGGCGGCTGCCACCGGCCAGCATCGAGGCAATGTGTGCCCAGAATCTCGGCGGTCTGTTGCGTGGCGCACAAAATTTAGTAATACGTTAATTGCGGCCATGGGAACGCAATCCGTTTCCATTCAAGACCTGCGCCAGAAACTTTCCGGTATATGAGTTCGGCAACTTTGCGATGGTTTCCGGCGGACCCGTTCCAATCACGTAGCCGCCTCGCTCGCCGCCCTCAGGGCCGAGATCGATCACCCAGTCCGCAGTCTTGATCACTTCCATGTTGTGCTCGATGACTAAAACAGACCCGCCTGCATCGATTAGACGCCGGAAGGCGGATAGTAGTTTGCTGACGTCATCGAAATGCAGCCCGGTTGTAGGTTCGTCAAAAATGTAGAGAATGCGGCTCCGCCGCCTGCTGTCGCTCGAAGTTGGACGTGCAATTTCCCGGGCCGCCGGTTGCAGACGGGCCGCGAGCTTCATGCGTTGCGCCTCCCCGCCAGAAAGGGTAGTGGCGGATTGGCCCAGGCGAAGGTATCCCAGCCCGACCTCCTCGAGCACGCGCAGCTTCTCCGTTATTTTGGGTGCGCTGGCGAAAAACTGCAGCGCCTCCTTCACCGTGAGATTCAATACTTCGTGAATGTTTTTGCCGCGATAGCGCACATCCAGAACCTGCGGCTTGTATCGCATGCCTTTGCATTCTTCGCAGACCAGTTCCACGTCAGCCAGAAATTGCATTTCTACCGTGACCGTGCCATCACCCTGGCAGGCTTCGCAGCGCCCGCCGGGAATGTTGAAGGAAAAATGGCCGGCGCTGAATCCTCGTTTCTGGGCTTCGGGAAGGGAGGCAAACAGGTCCCGAATTCCGTCGAACGCTTTGATATAGGTAACCGGATTCGAGCGTGGTGTGCGACCAATCGGTGATTGGTCAACCAGCACAACTTCATCGATGAATTCCGCGCCTTCCAGGCGGCTCCAGCCAGGCGTGGGAAGGGGATCGCCATTGGCTTGCCGTTTTGCCGCGGCCAGCGCGCGGTAGAAGACGTCGTGCAATAACGTCGACTTGCCTGAACCGGAGACGCCGGTGATGGCTACGATCATCCCCAACGGAATGCTGAGATCAACCTCTTTCAAATTGTGCGCCCGCGCGCCGAAAATCCTGATCTGCTGCGGGCCGGGTTTACGCCGGGCGTTAGGCAGCTGAATGCGAAGGTCATTCGAGAGATAGCGTCCGGTCAGCGAGCCCGGCGCCTGGAGTATTTCCTCGTAGGTCCCGGCTGCAATCATCTTGCCGCCATTTTCTCCTGCGCCCGGTCCAAGATCGAGAATGCGGTCCGCCGCCCGCATGACCTCAGGATCGTGCTCCACCACCAGGATGGTGTTTCCGAGATCGCGCAGATCATGCAAAATTTTAATCAGACGATGGGTATCGCGACTGTGCAGGCCGATGGAGGGCTCATCCAGCACATACAACGTTCCCACCAGCCTTGACCCCAGGGACGTTGCGAGCTGAATTCGCTGCGCCTCGCCGCCGGACAAAGTCGAAGCCAGACGATCCAGAGTGAGATATTCCAAACCAACGTCGTTCAAAAACCGCAGACGCTCTTGGATCTCCTGCAGCAGCTTATCGGCGATGGCAGCCTGTTCATCGGTTAACTGGACACGCTCGAAGAATTGGGATGCCTCTTCCACCGTCATCTTGCAAATGTCGCAGATATTCTTGGCGTCAATCTTTACCTGCTGGGCCTCGGGCCGCAAGCGAGCGCCGCAACAGTGTGAACAAACCGAATAGCCACGATAGCGGCTGAGAAATACGCGCACATGCAGCTTGTATTTCTTGCGCTCCAGATGGTTGAAGAAGCCTCGTACTCCTCCGAAACGGCCTTCGCCTTCGATGACCAGGCGTTGTTGCTCCGGATCGAGCTCCGCCCACGCCACGTCCATCGGTACATTCAACTGTTTGGCAAAACGCTTTAGCTCGGTAAGGAATGGACGATATTTGGGCTTGGTCCAGGGCTCGATCGCGCCCTCGTTCAAGGTCTTTGACTGATCGGGAATCACCAGGTCGAGATCGAAGTCGATTGTGTTGCCGAAGCCCTGGCAGCGCGGACACGCTCCGTATGGATTGTTGAACGAGAATAAACGCGGCTCTGGCTCTTCATAGCGAAGATTGCACCGTTTGCACTCGAAGCGCTGGGAGAAACGCATGCGCTGCAACGGCCGATCCTCGCGTGGCGCAGTCTCGAAAATAACCTCACCTGCTTCGCGATAACAGATTTCCACCGCGTCCACAATACGGGCACGGGCCTCGCTCGAAACCACCAGGCGGTCGACCAGCAGAAAGACCGGTTCCCCGAAATTGACTTCGAGCAACGACTCCGGGGTTGAAAACTCGAATAGCTGGCCGTTCTGGTAGAGCCGGTTAAAGCCACGCTTGCGCAGCTCGAAAAGGCGGTCTCTAAGCGGATCAGATCGCAACGACAGGTTGGCGGTGACGGCCTTCTTCTTTCCGCGAGCGGCCTTTCTTTTCTCCGCATCGGCGGTTATTGCCGGGATATGTAACGGGAACAGCACATTCAGCCTTGTGTCTTCGTCCATTGCCAGGACCGCTGCCGCGATCTCGTCTACAGTGTCTTTCTTGACCTCATTGCCGCACTGCAGGCAGTATGTTCGCCCCACCCGGGCAAACAGCAGGCGGAGATAATCGTAGATTTCGGTCGCTGTGCCGACCGTGGATCGCGGGTTGCGTGTAGTGTTTTTTTGCCGGATGGCGACGGCAGGAGCGATGCCGTCGATGACGTCAACGTCCGGCTTCTCGATCCGTTCCAGAAACTGGCGTGCGTAAGCCGACAGAGATTCCACGTAACGGCGCTGGCCCTCGGCATAGATTGTGTCGAAGGCGAGCGATGATTTACCCGAACCGGACACTCCGGTTACAACCGTCAAAGAATTATGCGGGATCTCAAAATCAATATTTTTGAGGTTATGGACCCGTGCCCCGCGAACAACAATAGTTTCCGTGGACATCTATATTCCAGTCTCAGTAATCACTTAAGTCACTGAATTTACTACTGTACTAGCTTGGATGCGCTCTCTGCTTTTGCAGACTCGTTGCAGATTAGCCTCGCCTCCTCGATTGAATCCTCGAATTTCTTCATCGCCGCAATCGACTGTTCAGGCAGGGTTTTGATGTAGTAGCGCTGCGTGACAGACACGTCGCTGTGACGCAAGATTTTCTGGATGGTCAGATCGTCGATGCCCAAAGCGTGCAGGTTGGTGGCCAAGCCGCGCCTGAAAGCATGGAACCCTCCCCACACGATACCCGCCTTATCTAATGCTGGCCGAATATGGTCGTGCAGGAGATTTCCCAAGCTCAGAGGCGTGTTTTTCCTCGTGGGAAACATGATAGCAGCTGTTGGGTTGCCGCAGACTAGCCTGTGCTGCTCGAGGAATGTCCGCAGGGGGGCAATCACGGGAATGCTGGCCTTTGATGCCCGGCTCTTCGGCTCTCCAGCAATTCCGCGCCACATCCCGCGCACCACCTTCAAGGTTTCGCCATCGTAGGACTCCCATTCGAGCCCTTCGATTTCCCCGCAGCGAAGCCCTGAGA
>CATPBY010000266.1 GCA_955652845.1 uncultured Terriglobales bacterium
CAGAAGACTGGTTAAGTCGGGACTGTTCGACACCGTTGTTGTCAACTCACGACGGGATTTCCGAGGTTTCGGTCATGATGAAAGATCCGCCTCATCCGCAGCGGATAGCCGAATTCTCGACGAATCAGCCCGGCAGGAAATTGAACATCTTCCCAACGTTGTGGAGGCCTATCCCGATATTCGATTTTTCACTGAGCTGAGATACGAAGACAAGCCACAACTGGCGATGGTGGCCGGACTCCCGGCGTCCGCCAGAGCGAACGATGCCTTCGAAAATGTGCAGGGTCAATTCTTCAGCTCGGAAACAGCACCTGAGGCAGTACTGCAGAAATCATTCGCCGGGCAATTATTGGATAAAACCGACAAACCGGGCGCTCCTGAGGTGAGCGTCACGGAACTCGCCAGGGCATTACTGGGTAAAGACCTGATCATGCGTTATGCCGAACGAGTTCCGTCAATCGGTTCACTACCCAGCACCGACTCTTTTGAAAGTTCTTCCGACCTGGAGGATGTTGCAGGCTCGGAAGAAAACGCCTATTCAGTGGTTTCGCGGGAGCAGAAACTAAAAATCGTCGGCATCTGCGAACTTGATCCCGATAGCATGCGCGGCGCCGCCCGGGCGCGTGTGTTTCTTCCACTGAAGCTGGCTCAGAACTTACATGTTATGCAGCCCACGGAACTGCGCGACAGCATGCGGTCTTTCGGCAACCAGCCAACCTATTCATCGTTAAGCGTGCGAGTGAAGAATCCCAAGCAGGTGCTGTCGGTTGAAGACGCAGTTAAGAAGATGGGATTCAATACTTTCTCCATTCTGGATGCTACACGCAGCCTGCGGCAGTTTTTTGCGGTGCTCGATCTTTTCCTGGGAATTTTCGGCAGTTTGGCACTGGCCGTAGCTTCGATAGGAATCGTCAACACACTGGTTATGGCTATTCTCGAACGGCGCCGTGAGATTGGCATCATGAAAGCGATCGGCGCCAGTGATGGGGACGTCAAGAAACTTTTCTTCGCGGAAGCCGGCGCCATGGGTATGCTCGGCGGAATTGTGGGAGTGGGCTTGGGTTGGGCAATCGGACACGCCATCAACCTGGGCACCAACGTGTATCTCACAAGGCAGGCTCTTCCACCGGAAAACTTCTGGGCTGTACCCTGGTGGCTGGTCGTCGCCGCCATCGTCTTTTCTTTCGTGGTCAGCCTGCTTTCCGGTCTATATCCCGCCGCCCGCGCTGCGCGCCTCGATCCGGTACAGGCGTTGCGCTACGAGTAAACTGCAACCATGTCCTGGCCTCTTCGGTTCCCTCTTCTATTCTTGGTTTTGCTTTCCTCAACTGTGTATCCAGCCGCCCAAGAACGCGGCCGGATCGATTGCAACGCGCTGAGCAGCCGTATTCTGAAACAAGTGATTCACTATTGTGTGGAGTTGCCGCCGGGCTACGACGCGAGCTCATCACGGCGCTATCGGGTGCTGTATTTCTTACACGGGCTCGGGGAGAACGAACAGACCCTATTGAATGGTGGCGGTTGGAACCTTATCGAAGATCTGCGGCAGCAGCGGAAAATCTCCGACTTTCTTATTGTTGTGCCAGAAGGAAGGCGCAGTTTCTATATCAACTCCGCCGACGGTAACGTGCGCTACAGCGACTTCTTCCTGGTCGAGTTCATGCCGTACATCGAAAAGAAATACAGAATCCGGGCAGATCGTGCAGCCCGCGCGATTACTGGAATTTCGATGGGCGGTTATGGCGCGCTTGGTTTCGCTTTCGCTCATCCAGAGCTGTTTTCTTCGGTAAGCGCGCAAAGTGCGGCGCTCATAACGGAGACGCCGGAAGAACTTTCCGCCGCGGAGCGCGCCGGAACATCTTTAGGAACTCTACTGGGTCCCGTCTTCGGGCAGCCGATCGACGTGCCGCACTGGAACAAAAACAGTATCTTTGTGCTGGCGAAGAAGCATAAAGCTGGACTTCAAAAGCTCTCTATCTATCTCAACTGTGGACAACAAGACGACTTCGGCTTCGATAGAGGCGCTGTGGCACTACATAATGAACTTCACGCCGAAGGCGTACCCCACGAATATCACCTCTACCCCGGGGACCATAGCATCAAATATTTCCTGACTCACATTGGCGAGACGCTGGAGTTTCACTCCCAGGCTTTTGATCGCCGGTAAAAGTCGAACTGTCTTTTAAAAAGACCATCGGCCGATCCAATCCAATCGGCGATGCCCTCCGTACTAAGGAACAGTAGACGTCTTCAACTGAAGTTGTCCGATCCGTCGTGCGTCGGACAGCTGTAAGCAGCCATGAGCCACGTCAATTCAATTCCCAGAGGCAATCTCCATGAACAGGATCAAACCAGTAGTGTTCTTCGCTCTGGCGCTATGCGTGCTGGTTCCAGCCAGCCTGTTTGCGTCCAGCCATCGCGAAGCGCCAATCACAGCATTGGATCGTACCGCGGATATCACCGATTGGTACGCCTTTGTCAGCTTCGACCATCCTGACCGGGTCACCATGATCTTGAACGTCGACCCGTTCCTTGAGCCGTCCAACGGTCCCAATTACTTCCTTTTCGATCCCCATGTGCTCTATGAAATGAAGATTGATAACAATCAGGACGGGGTAGAGGACGTTACTTTTCAGTTCCGCTTCACGACTGAAATCCGTCAACCGAACCTGTTCACCGGATTCGTAGGCGGTATCGCGGGCATTCCGCCGATTACCTCGCTCGATGGACCAGGGTCTGTTGGCTTGAGCGAGCGCCAAACCTATACCGTAACCATGGTTAAAAACGGGGTGGCGACTGATCTGACGGATGGGAGAACGCTGTTTGCGGTTCCCTCAAACGTCGGACCGCGGACGATGCCCGACTACAAAGCACTGTTCAATCAGGGTATCTATCACCTGGGCGACAGCATTCGGGTCTTCGCAGGAACAGTTGATGATCCATTCTTCATCGACCTGGGAGCGGCTTTCGATTCGCTGAATTTTCGCATGGGGGTTGGCGGCGTGCTGCCTCCGGCGGAAGATGCCGACGACAAACAAAAATAAGATCAAGATGCTCTCCCTATCTTAAATAAAAAAACTATTGTTTTGGAAGTTCCGATTACCATGCTCACGGTTGACGGCAAGCTCCACGGCCCAGGCGAAAAAGAGGCGGTTATTGGAACTTACGGGAGCACCTCCCGTCAGAGAGTTACCATTCGCCGCTCTCCGTTTAACGCGCTCAATGAGGGGCCATTCCGGCAGATTCAACGCGAAGGCAATTCGTTGATCAATGAACTGATCATCGGCACCGGTTTTAAAGACCGTTTCAGCATGGATGATCCGAAGAACGACGCACAGTTTGCTAAGTTCTTCCTGAATCCGCTGCTGGCAACTGTCTTCAGCTCGCTGGGCATTCCGGTGGCTTCTCCGCCACGAACCGATTTACTGATCCTCGCACAGTACATGCCCCCAATTTGTCCGGGCTGCGGTCCCAAAGATGCTGGTCCAGTGGCCGATTTAATGCGACTGAATACTGGCATTCCGCCAACCCCAGTGCACAAGCAGAAGCGGCTTGGTTTTCTGGCTGGCGATCTGGCGGGCTATCCCAACGGACGCAGGCCTATCGATGACGTGGTGGATATTTCCTCCCGCGCGGTAGCCGGCATCCTGGTGGATCCGATCAAGTTCGGAACACGCATTGGAGACGGGGTCAACATCAACGTAGAAGGCTTGAACAACTCGTTTCCCTACGTCGTCCCTGCCAACAGTGGGCGTAACAGTCATCACGTTGGCCCAGGCCAGGAAGGATGCACTGGGCAACCGGACGGCGTCTGTCCGGTCAACTGACAAACTCTCGTGGCCGCTGGCTTCGGGCGGCGGCCATGATTTTCTTCCGGCGGGTGAAAGACTTCAGAATTTATATCGAGGAATGCCATGAAAACGACCTTCGCTGTAAGCGTCATCATCATTATCATTGCGACATTCGCCTTCGCACAGAGCACCATAACGCCCGCGATCAATACTCTCTCACCAGCGGAACGCAGCATTGCCGAAGCGCGCAAGACGATTGACAGGAAGCCGGGCCAGTTCGCTGGTTACAACCAACTGGCGATGGCGCTATCGCGACGGGCCAGGGAAACGTCTGACGTCAATTTTTACATGCAAGCGGAAGATGCGCTCAAAAAGTCTTTCGAGCTGGCTCCCCAGAATACCGATGGCGAGAAGATCCACATCTGGCTCTTGCTGGGCCGCCATGAATTCGCCGCCGCCCGCGATGCCGCCGTAACGCTGAACAAGAAAGTTCCAGACGACGTTCTGGTATACGGCTTCCTGACCGACGCCAATGCAGAGCTTGGAAACTATGATGAGGCGGAAAAAGCAGCTCAGTGGATGCTCGACTTACGCCCCGGTAACCTGCCTGGCCTTACGCGCGCGGCTTACCTTCGTGAGTTGTTTGGCGACGTCGACGGCGCCATCGATCTTATGAACATGGCCTACCAGTCCACACCCCCGACCGAGGTTGAGGATCGGGCCTGGATCCTCGCCCAGACCGGGCACCTTTACTTAGCCCACGGTAAAGCCTCTGACGCCGAATCTGTGCTGCAACAAGCATTGGCAATGTTCCCTGGATATCACTACGCACTGGGAAATCTCGGTAAGGTCCGGATCTCCCAGGGCCGATACGATGATGCAGTCGCTCTCCTTCAGCAGCGCTACCATGCGGCTCCCCATGCCGAGAATCTGTACGAGCTGGCGGAAGCGCTCGAGTTAGCAGGACGTTCCGGCGAAGCCACGAAAGCTTTTACGGAGTTCGAGAGCAAGTCCTTGCTGGAATCAGCCAGGGCAGATAACTCCAATCGCGAATTGATCTTTTACTACGCCGATCACGCGCATCAGCCAGCTAAGGCTCTCGACGTGGCGCGGAAGGAGTTCGGCGGCCGGCACGATGTCTACACCCTGGACGCGTATGCGTGGGCTCTCCACGTCAATGGACAGAATGCCGAAGCGCGCAAGCAGATTGATGCGGCGTTAAGTGTGGGGATCCGGGATGCGAAGATGCTGCGTCATGCCGGAGAAATAGCGTTGCAACTCGGGGACCAGGCTTCGGCGCAGCGTTACTTGCAAGACTCAACGGCGCTCACTTTTCCCGGATCAAAGCAAGCGCGCGCTATGCCGGCGAGCCTTACGCCAACATCTCCAGGGCGATAGGTTCCTGTTAAACAAAAAGATCGCAAAAGATCGAGAAGATATCGCTGCACACAGTTTCAGAGACGAACAGATGACCCGACCGACAGCCCGGCGATTTGCTTCGACAATTCTTGTGATGGCCGCGATATGTGTCGCATCGATACTTTGGGCCCAACCGACTGGCGTCCTTGAAGGAAGAATCCTTGACCCTCAAGAGCGAGTTTTGCCTGATGCATCGGTTCAGCTTTTTCGGTCCGATCTTAACGGGAAGAACGAGCGGATAGGGGAAGCCAGGTCCGGATCCGACGGATCATTTCAAATTCGGATAGAATCCGAGGGACATTTCCTCATTAAAGTCGATGCTTCAGGATTTCGCTCAGTCACCCGCTCCATCATCGTTCGCTCCCTGGACAATTCTCATATCGAAATCACCCTGAGCGAAATCACATCACGAATTGAGAACGTTACGGTCACGGCGGACGTCAACGAATCAAATGTGCTGTCACCTGATCCCGGCGAAAGAGTGTTTGTCCGCCAGGATTTGCTGGATGCCAATCCGGGGCGCCCCGGAGCCCCGGTTTCGATTCCCGGATATCCAATAGAAACCGCGTCGAGCGGAATCAAAGCGCCTCAATATTTCGCTCCCGGAGTGGCCGGAGACCATGGTGAGCCCATAGCTCAATACATTGCGGTTGGCAGCTACATGCTGCCCAACAATTTGTCAGCGAACGCTCACGGCAACGGATACTCCGACCCCAATATGTTGATTCCGGAAATTCTGGAAAGCGCAGAGATTAACGGCGGGGCGTTTAACGTTCGCCAGGGCAACCATGCCGTCAATCTCGCCGGCATTTACGGCCTGCGTTCTCGGCTCGATCCTTTTGTTACTGTCACCGGAGATTACCGGGACAGTGACTTAGTCACGGGTTTCAGCCCCACCCCGGACTCGTTCGTGGCATTCGGCGTCTCCTACGGCAACGGATTCCTCAAGCGACTGGAGCATCGAAAACAATACAAATTCAATGGCAAGCGAGTGTTCCATGTTGCACAGCATCGGCTTACCTTTCTCGCGCTCGGGTATTATGGCTCGTCCTATATTCCCGGGCTTGTCCCATTATTTTCCACTACTGACGATCCCAATTCTCGAAACCACGATGACACTATCGATCCACGGCAAAAAGATCAAACCCATAGCGCTCTGGTTGCCCTGAATGATGTCTGGCAAGTGACCGGAGGCCAGCAATTACAACTTTCCGGATTCTTTCGAACCTACAATCTTTCGTTGTTTTCCGATTTCGGACAAGGCCTGATTCGCCAAAGCGAGTTCCGTACAGTTACCGGCGGCAGCGTAAATTACATCAACAAACTTACCGATTACTTTTCTTTGCTGGGAGGATTGGACTACCAGCGGGATGCTCCGCGACAAGACAATCTTGATCACTACGGGGTCTTCGATTCCACCAGGCCGAACTATTACGAGCCGGCTACTGCGGTTGCTTCAAACAATTTAACCATAGCCCCGGTCAGTCCCTATGTGGCCGCTGAAGGGGGCGTAGGACAAAACTTCCGCTATTACCTGGGCTGGCGCCACGATGCCATCAACTTCGTAAATGACGACTTGCTGCATTCGGAAAATTCATTTCAGAAATGGGTTGGGGTGAACTCCCCCAAAGCTACGGTTTCATTTCTTCCAAAAGAATCGTGGCACGCTCCGCTTATATCACTGAGCTTCGGCCAGGCGTTCTTCACCAACGACCCTCGGATCGGTTCCGGGTCTACGCCTCCCACTCCAGTGAACAGGGCCCACTCCTATCAACTGGTGGCCAGCAAAACAATTCGCAATACGGATCTGCGATTAACCCTCGGTCACGTCACGACAAGTCAGACCCTGGCGCAACTGGACGCCGACACCGGCCTGCAGCGTGACCAGGGTCCCAGCCGCCTGCGCTTCATGGTGCTGGCCCTGCGTCAGAATTTCCGCTTAGGATCAATACAAGCAAGTTTTTCCAAAGCGGATGCACGGGATCTTGATTCCGGACAACCTACCCCGGAAGCACCGCGAACTATAGCCGATGTGCTGGGTACCATTGAGAAACTGCCTTTTCATTTTCAAGCGAAGGGAGAGTTTGAATACGTAGGCCGCAAGCCATTGGGCACCGGCTGCCTGCCTGGGCTGACCCATGAATGCGCGGGAACTTCAGTAACGGAATTTCGTGGAGCGCTGGTCCGGCCTTTCCTGCGCGGCCGTATGGATGCGGGGATAAATTTCCTCATCGCCCGTGGCTATGCTGGCCAGACCACGCAAACTTTCTTTCCATCCGCCACTTCCCAGGTTGTGGGGGTCCGCATTCCTTCCTACGCGAGCATCACTCTTACCTACAAATTCGGGCAGCCGTCCGCACCTTAAAGAAATCACGTTTACAACCCCCGCAACCCATCAGATGATTAGCGGATGATGTCCTTCTCAGACGACATCTTTTCTTGAATCACGATTTCGACGCTTTGATCCTTGGTGGCGGCGCCGCAGGCCTCATGTGCGCTCTGGAGGCGGGTAAACGCGGACGCCGCGTCGGTATATTGGAGCGCTCGGAACGGACCGGCAAGAAAATCCTCATCTCCGGTGGCGGACGCTGCAACTTCACCAATATCCATTGCCGGCCAGATAACTTTATTTCGGCGAATCCGCACTTTGCGAAGTCGGCGCTCGCGGGTTATACGGCAGCGGATTTTGTGGAATTGGTGGAAAAACATCGAATCCCCTATCACGAGAAAACTCTCGGCCAACTTTTCTGCGACCGTTCCTCTCGTGACATCCTGGAAATGCTCGAAAAGGAATGTTACGCAGCCCGCGTCAGCATTTTCGTGAATATTTCAATTGAGGAAATCTCGAGAACGACAGAATTTGTAGTGCGCGGGTCAGGCAGCGAATTTCGCGCTCCCGTTTTAGTGGTGGCAACTGGAGGGCTCTCGATTCCTAAGATGGGCGCAACCGGTCTCGGATATGACATCGCGCGGCAATTCGGACTGGCGATCCGTGATCCCCGGCCGGGGCTGGTCCCGCTGGTTCTTGGGAAGACGGAACGGGAGCATTTCCGCGAACTGGCTGGCGTCTCCGCCGAGGTAGTGGCCTCGCGAGGAAAGCAACTCTTCCGCGAAAAGATGCTGTTTACTCACCGCGGGTTGAGCGGTCCGGCGATTCTGCAGATATCCTCCTACTGGACACCGTCTCATCCGGTTGTTATCGATTTAGCCCCCGATCACATAGTGACAGAAGCGCTTTGTGCCTCGACGAGCTCGAGAACAGTTGCGGCGGCACGAATAGAGCTTCAAAAGTTCCTGCCCGCTCGTCTCGCCAACCGGTGGTTGGAGTTGTACGCTCCCACGAAATGGACCAACGCTGGTCTTGCCGACTTAGAACGCAGGATTCACGCCTGGTCAATCATTCCGTCTGGAACTGAAGGTTACTCCAAGGCCGAAGTCACCGCCGGAGGCGTCGATACCGATGAGCTATCAGCCAAGACAATGGAGTGCCGAAAGGTGCCGGGCTTGTTCTTCATCGGAGAAGTAGTCGACGTCACCGGACACCTTGGTGGTTTCAATTTCCAGTGGGCCTGGTCGTCCGGGGTCGCTGCGGGCCGGGCTCTGTGAGGGATTGAGCTCCAGCCCGGCCTCGGATTACCACGATGGAAGCTGGCGGCAGATCGTACCACGCATTCGATCCCGCGGTTTGAGTGGCGTGAACGATCGGCCCGTCAGGTTCAGCCTTGCCTTGCGTGTTGGCAATGACGGCGGATTCCCCTGAATGCTCGGCATGCGGGATAAAACGAGTCGATGCCGGGTGCCATTGATACTGATCTCTTCCGAAGGTGGAGATGTCCACTGAACCGACGAAATGGTTTGTTTCGCGAAACCCCTGGGTTTTATCCGTCTGACTTTTGTCCTCCTGCACTTGAAACACGATCTGCACTTTGTGCGCATTCTGCTGGTCCCGATTCACCATCATCAGCGACCACAGCGCGTCCGGGCGTTTCAATGCATACGCCGTCACCAGGGCGTGGCCTGCTCCGTCATCGATATCACTTTTTGCAGGAAACATCTGGTGAACTCCCGCGCCTGGCTGCACCCACTCCAGATTAATAAGCTGGGAGGCAAAAAACTGCGAAAGCGGTTGCTGAATCTGGTAGTTGGAGTCCAGTGTAAACATGCCAAAGGTTCCCGGAGAGTCGTTACAGCCATGTTCCATCTGCAGCGGTAAATAATGGAAAAAGTAAACGCCGCTTCCGCCGGTGTTCAGGAATGAGCCAATGTAGTCCGCCAGCCAGAGTCCGGCGAACAAGTCTGAGGACGTCTCGCTGGCCGCCGAAGAAAGGTTCGACTCCGTGATGAACATGGGAATGTCGCCCGGAACGCCATCCTCTCGCCAGCTTTGCATGATGTGACTGACCAGCTCCGGCTCGTCATAAAGGCTGCCCCAGGGAATCTTGCAGGGATCGTAGGGATAGTGCTCGAACGAGAAGAAGGCAAGATCATCAATGCGTCCGTGTTGTTTCAGGTAGTCGAGGAAACGCGCCGTCCACGAAACTTTGCCGTTCGCGTCCGGCCAAACCTCGATGTCTTTATTGACGCCTTCAAAGGACGGGCCTCCCAGCTTCAGGGCCGGATCGATGCGATGAAGCGCCGTCGCCCACTGCAGGTAGAGCGCGGCATAGTCCTCCGGCAACATGAATTGGCCATCGGCCTCCTCACCCATTTCGACATAGGAGATCGGATAATTGCGCTTCTTCAGATAGGCGATCTCGGCGGCGGCATTGTCCGGTGTGTCATAGAGCAGCGCCACCGGCACCATGGCCGGCAATCCTCGCGTAATTCCGCTGGTGAAAAACAGATCGAATCCCACTTGCGCACTTTTCGTCGACCCCATATTCGAGGGTTCATGCCACGGGTCGACGGAAGAACAGTACGTAGCAGTCTGCTCCTGATCGGGGGTATGCCGGGCTATGTCGTGAAATGCGCCGTCCGCGGTGATTGTGCCAACGTACAACTCGTTGATGGCATAGCCCACGCAGTTTCTGGGATCCTCGGAACCGTGCGAGTCGCAGGTGTTCGAAGATTCGGTCATCAGAATCCGCAGGAACCGGACGGGTAGCGGTTCGTCACTCAAGCGAATGGCCGCCGACCTGCCTTTGCCGGCTGCCACCGCGCCATGCGGAAAAGTTTGCCAGACTCCAGCCGTTTGCTTCTTGATGGGGTCGTCCCCTGTCCAATGCTGAACCACAAAGTGAGTGGCGTAAGGCTCCGCCCAGGCGATGCGGATGCTGTCCACCAGTTGAATCTGGGCGAGGTCAATTACGATCCACTGAGGATGCAAGGAATCGCTCTCACCGGTGAATCGCTGGGTGAGATATGGATTGCTTTTCCAATAGCTTGCCGCGTCACCATCTGTAAGCCGCGAAAAGCCGGAGTTGTCTGTCCCATCGTTGCGAGTGAATCCACGATGCGGCAACCCATAGCCGTAAGAATAACGAATCACCTCGGTGGGATTCGCCGAGCCGGTGAAATAGCCTTTGCCGCTTGGGTCGCTCCACGTCCCGTTAGGATTCCAATGCCAGGCCTCGACCGCAAGCTCCGTGTTCTGCCGATAACTTACCGGCTGCCAGCCCGACGCCAGGACTTTCCCCAGATTAGGCTCAATCAGGTCCTTGTCGATGGCCTCGGCCGGAATGCGATCGATGCCCGCACCCAGGGTTGCATTGGGAGCGAAGTGATTAGTGGCATGGGTCGGGGTTGCATCCACTCGGATTGTCTGGGCCACGGCGGTAAGCAATAAGACAAAGCACTCAACCACGACAGCAATCACATAAATCATTCGGTTCAAGTCGCGCTCCCTGAGATTTTTCAGCGTGGGCGTCCTCGCCCGTGCGTTAATGGATAAGTCGGGTAGTGTGCCACTACCATAAATCTCCATTGATTGACTAACCAAGCACGGGCGAGGACGCCCGCGCCTACCAACGAAATACATCATCCGGAAGAAAATCGTAATCCATCCCTCGCCACCTGCAGGGGAAGGACGCGCGCGCCGTTGTCACCAATCGCCGTTGCCACGCGACTGGCGGCGCCCTTTTCAACCAGGAATATCACACAGCCTCCGCCGCCGGCTCCGCACACTTTCGCGCCCTGTCCGCCGTGCCTCTTGGCCACCGCAATTAATTTGTCAATTAGCGGAGTCGCGATCCCAGGGGCATTAGTGCGCCGCAGCTTCCATTCTTCGCGCAACAGCCGGGCGACGTCGTCCCAGTCCGTGCGAAGCAGAGCCTGATGCATTGCCCGCGCTAC
>CATPBY010000267.1 GCA_955652845.1 uncultured Terriglobales bacterium
ATCCTGTAGGCGAACAAAAAGCGAAATAGGCTGTCTTTGGAAGCTGCGGTCTGACCGTTCTTTGTACTTCTATAAGGATTTATGTCTTCCCCGATAGTATCTGCTCCAGGTGCAATGGGCCGGCCAGTAGCTTTTGCTGCGAAAGATGGGCATGCCCTCCTGTTAAAGCGTCTCTCAGCGTTGCCCAAGCTTGCTGGAGTAGCTCCGGCATCGAAGCTTGAGGTGCGGCCTGCGGCAGAAATGGTTTCGTGCGGGATACCCCAGATTGACAAACTCACCGGGGGATGGCCGCGCGGATGCCTGAGCGAGATTTGCGGGCCAGTTTCTTCGGGACGGACCAGCGTACTATTAGCTTCCCTGGCTTCAGCCACGCATCGCGAAGAAGTCTGCGCGCTGGTGGATACTACCGATGCTTTTGATCCGGCCTCGGCCTCTGCCGCGGGAGTAATTTTTGAAAGACTGCTATGGATCCCATGCCGGGATCGCAGCTTTCAGACCTCAGATGTCAGACCTCAGAGCAAATCCGAGTTCCGAGGTCCCACGCCCGAAGTTCGATCGCTCGAACGAGCGCTTCGGGTCACGGACCTGCTTCTGCAAAGCGGCGGCTTCGGTCTGGTGGCCATCGATCTTGGTGATGTTCCAATCCAGACGGCACGGCGCATTCCGCTGACCACCTGGTTTCGTTTTCAGCGCTCTATCGAATACACGTCCACGATCCTGTTTGTAGTGGCCCAGGCGCCGTGCGCGCAAACTTGCGCTTCTCTGCTGGTGAGACTGCAGGCGTCAACCGAGCCTTCAGCTTTCAGCTCTCAGCTCTCAAAAAAGAACTATACGCAACTACTGGAGGGAATCCAGGTTGAAGGCGAACTGCTGCGTTCGCGCCTGGAGCGCAAGCCGTCAGGGACGGTGACGGCTGCGTTCCTGACTAAAACACAACAAATTTCGTAGCGTCGCTTGCTCGGCAGCATCCGAGCTCTCCCAAGAAGCACTACGAACTGATCGCTGATAGCTGACACGTTGTCCTGACTACCAATGGCTTTTGCCTGCATTTTCGTTCCAGATTTTCCAGTGGAGGCGCTCCTCCGCGCCGAACCAGAGCTGCGATCGCAGCCTGTAAATGTGCTCGAAGGTAAAGCGCCGCTACAAAAAGTTTTTGCCGTGAATGCACTGGCTCGAAATGCCGGGATAACCCCAGGGATGACGAAATTGCAGGTAGAAACTTGTGATGGCATGGTGTTACGCGCGCGTTCTTTATTGCAGGAAGCCAGCGCGCATGCCGCCCTGCTGGACTGTGCGCAGTCGTTTTCCCCACGAGTGGAAGATGCTGGCTGCGACACCATTCTCCTTGATCTTGCAGGACTGGAATCTCTTTTTGGTTCTATTCCCAGGATTGCGCGCGCGCTGACATGCCGAACATCCACTCTCGGGCTGCAAGCTAATGTTGCCGTGGCTTCCAATCCTGATACGGCTGCGCTCGCTGCTCGCGGCTTTCACGGAGCGACCGTGATTCTGGCGGGAAAAGAAGCGGAACAATTAGGCTCTCTGCCGGTAGAAATTCTGTTGGAGAGCTCCTGGGCATCCAACTGCATTCAGGAAACTGAGCAACTTTCAGAAACCTTCCGCCGCTGGGGCATACGCAATCTGCGAGAGTTGGCTGCATTGCCCGATGTATCAATTAGCGAGCGCTTAGGACAAAAAGGCGTGTACCTGCAGCAACTGGCTCGAGGTGGAACTTCTCGCACCCTGGTTCCGGTAGAGCCCCCACTGGTTTTTGAAGAAGCCATTGAATTGGAATATCCGCTGGTGCTGCTGGAGCCCCTGGCATTTCTGCTGGGACGGCTGCTGGAACAATTGTGCACCCGGCTCCATGCCCGCGCCCTGGCAACCCAGGAACTGCGGCTGAGTCTGGAGTTAGCGAATGGTGGAGAAATTACAACAAAAGAAAAAGAAGATGATGAAGGTGCAGGGACGGGCGTCCCCGCCCGTCCACGCCGAGCGCAAGCTCGGCAGAATTTCCACCGCGCTCTTCGTCTTCCAGTCCCCATGCTGGATGTTCAAACTTTCCTCAAGCTTCTGCAGCTTGATTTGAAAGCGCATCCCCCAGGCGCGCCCATCGTAAAAATCCATTTGTCAGCGGAACCAGCACGCCCGCGCGCAGCCCAGAGCGGCCTTTTTCTTCCTCCGTCCCCAGAGCCGGAAAAACTCGAGCTCACGCTTGCGAGAATTGCGGGCATCGTGGGAGAGAACCGGATTGGGTCACTGGAAATGCTGGACACGCACCGTCCGGAAAGTTTCCGTATGAAACGCTTCGTGCCCGAAATGTCGCGAGCGATGTCGCAGAAAAAAACTAACCCTGAAAGTAATAGTGGAAAAGCACATGCCGTTACCGCATTGCGTATCTTTCGTCCGCCTTTGCGCGTTGCAGTGACACTACGCGATGGCGGGCCATCACGCCTGGCCTGCTCCGGCCGCAGAGCAATCCAGGGAGAAATCGTCTGGGCAGCCGGCCCCTGGCGCTCTTCCGGCGATTGGTGGGAGCAGGAAGGCTGGGCCCGCGATGACTGGGACATTGCCCTGCGGGCAGAAATCGGGATCACGCTGTACCGGTTGGTCCACGATCTGCTCAGCGGAGGATGGTACGTAGAGGGAGCCTACGACTGACAGCAGATTCTTCGACTTCGTAACTGATTCGCTTCGCTTCGCTCAGGATGACAAGGAGGTTTTTCACCACTTTAAAGAAAATGCGAGCACAGCGTGTTGCATGTTTATCGATTTTCCCGGTGCTCGGCGACTTTGGGAAAAAAAGATTTGCCCATGTATATCGAATTGCATTCCCGCTCCGCTTTCAGCTTTCTTGAGGGCGCTTCCCTGCCTGAAGATCTGATCGCAAACTGCGCCGAGCTGAACATGCCGGCGATGGCGCTGCTCGACCGGGACGGTGTGTATTGCGCTGTCCGTTTCCACATGGCAGCCAAGAAAGCCAGAATCAAAGCGCACATCGGAGCGGAGGTCGGGTACGAACAATCACAGGAATCAATCCGCAATCTGCACTCTGGAATCTTGAATCCCCCGCGCCTCCCTCTACTCATCGCTTCCCGTTCTGGCTATCAAAATCTTTGCCGCCTGATCACAAAGATGAAACTCCGCGCCAAAAAGGGTGAAGGCGCGGTCCACGAAGAAGAGTTGCAAGAACATGCCGCAGGAGTCATCTGCCTGACCGGCGGAGACGATGGTCCGCTCGCAACCGCCCTAGCTCACGGAGGAATGGAAGAAGCCCGGCGTTCCACCGAACGCCTGGCCGGCATTTTCGGCCGTGAAAACGTCTATATAGAACTGCAGCGCCATTTTCATCGCGAACAGGAAGCCCGCAACCGTGCCGCCGTAGAAATTGCCCGCTCCCTCAAACTGCCGTTGCTGGCCACGAATGGCGTCTGCTATGCCACTGCACGCGAGCGCGAACTTAGTGACGTATTCACTGCCATCCGCCACCATCGCACGCTGGCTACCGCGGGACGCCTGCTGGCGCGCAATTCCGAGCGTCATCTGAAATCGCCGCAGGAGATGCAAAAACTGTTCGCCGATCTTCCTGAAGCCATCGCCAAAACGGTCGAACTGTCATCTCGCCTGGAATTTGCCCTCAACGACCTGGGATATCAATTTCCCCAATACCCGGTGCCTGCAGGGGAGACCATGATGTCATTTCTGCGAGAGCGCAGTTGGGAAGGTTTCCAGCGGCGTTATGGCGGGGCTGCAACCGAACTCAAGAGCCGTGCGCGCCGTCAGATTGAGCGGGAACTGGCGCTGATCCAGAAATTGAATCTTGCCGGCTATTTTCTCATTGTCTGGGACCTGGTCCGCTTCTGTGGTGAGCAAAACATTCTGGTGCAGGGACGCGGCTCTGCCGCCAACAGCGCCGTCTGTTACTCGCTTGGCATTACCGCGGTAGATCCGGTAGGCATGGAACTGCTCTTCGAGCGCTTCCTCTC
>CATPBY010000268.1 GCA_955652845.1 uncultured Terriglobales bacterium
AAATAATATCGAGGCCGCCGGAGGCCGCGTTCTTGGCGTGGTATTGCTTCGACGTGAACTGCGCTTTCGGTCCAGAACGCCGCAGGGCAGGCGGGGTTGATACCCGGAACTTTTGACGAGCATCTCGAAAATTCTTATTCCACAGAACCCTGTACATAAAAACCTAACGTGATTGCCAACCGGCGTTACATCCTCTTAAGTCTATTCAAACTCTTCGATCTGGGGCTTTTGGTTGGTTCCTTCATCGCTGCTGCAATCCCCAGTCTCAGCGAGGTCGGGGCCACATCACTGGTCGATTTCCTGTCCATGCGAATTTCGGTTCGCAACTTTATGCTCTTCGCCTCCCTGCTCTTGCTGTGGCATCTGCTATTTCTTTGTTTTGGTCTTTACGAATCGAAACGATTTTCCAACCAACATCGCGAAGCCGTCAATGTTCTGAAAGCGACTTCGCTGGGGACTTTCGTGCTGCTCGAACTGGGCATTCCCTTTCATTTAAGCGTGATTCATCCACGCTTTCTCCTGGTTTTCTGGGCGGTCAGCACCATCAGTGCGGTAGCGATTCGTCAAGCCATACGGTTGGTGCTCAAGCACCTGCGACAACACGGTCGCAACCTGCGGCACGTGCTGATCGTGGGCACCAATCCTGGGGCGGTACAACTTGCTGCGACCCTCGAAGCGCACTCGGCGTTCGGCTATCGCGTGTTGGGTTTTGTCGACCGCGACTGGGAGGGAATGGAAGAGTTTCGCAAGAGCGGCCACACGTGTATCTGCGACATTGAGAATATTTCGTCGCTCATAAGAAACAGCGTGGTAGACGAAGTCATGATTACGCTGCCCGTCCGATCGCTTTACTCTGAAATCTCGCGCATTGCACAAATCTGCGATGAGCAAGGCATTACCACGCATGTGCTGTTCAATCCGCTAAATCTCAAAGCCAAACGCCTAAAAACCGCAGCACCTTATTACGATTCCCTGGTTACTCTACATGCCGGAACCATGGACGGCTGGGCACTACTGGTCAAACGCATCCTGGACATCGTCATTTCATCTGTGTGCATCGCCTTTTTCTCGCCTCTTCTGCTCATCACCGCTGTGCTGATTAAGTTGACCTCTGCGGGCCCGGTGTTTTTCATTCAAAAGCGGATGGGCTTGAACAAAAGGGTAATCAAGGTGTGGAAGTTCCGAACCATGGTCGCCAACGCGGCGGAAAAACAATGTGCGCTGGAACATCTGAACGAGGTCGCTGGACCGGTGTTCAAAATAATGAACGATCCGCGTGTAACGCCACTGGGAAAATTTCTCCGGAAGACCAGCATCGACGAACTTCCGCAACTGTTGAACGTCTTGAAAGGCGATATGAGCCTGGTCGGCCCGCGGCCACTACCGGTGCGGGACTATCAGGGCTTCGACAGGGATTGGCAGCGGCGACGCTTTAGCATACGCCCTGGTATTACTTGTCTATGGCAAATCAACGGCCGCAGCACCGTTTCCTTCGAAAGGTGGATGGAGATGGATTTGGAGTACATCGACCACTGGTCTGTCTGGCTCGATTTGCAAATCCTGCTCCGAACCATCCCCGCGGTGCTAAAGGGCTCGGGCGCGGCATAAACGTATCGTGAGCTGCAAGTAGTCTAGATCACGAAAGTTCTTACGCCTCATTGGTCATTCGCCAACACGGGATTGTCGCTTCGGTCTCGAAAGGACCTTCACTCAGCACAGCGCCCTTTCTCGGTTTTATCTCTACAAGCTGGTTTTAAGCCCATGCCGTCTCTGCAATTCCAACTTCAGACCGCTTCAATTCTTTTCGGGGGGGGCGAGTACTTAACTATGTTGCCTCAGGCGCTACAGTGAATCCTCTCGACGATCGTGTGAGCATTCCTCTCCCCTTACAGCTGCCCGCAATTATGCAGGCCAGCGCGCATGGACGCTCGACCGTTGTTTCGGAGAGTAGTACCCGTCTCGATTCGACGCCGAGCTTGTCCGCTTTCTTCGACGCCCTGTTCGCCCTGTTAAACAACAAAGCAATTCCATACTGCGTGTTGAAACGCTGCGAGACTGCGCCAGATGATGGCATAGAAATACTTGAATTAGCGGTTGATCGCGCGCACCGGAAGGAACTGCCCACGCTTTTTCTTGATCTGCCCAGAGACCGTTACCGGCCCGTGCAATGCATCGCCACAGACCTGGGCGCCGAGCAATTTCACTTTGCAATGTTCAGCGGCTTTGGGCCCCACCTTCTACGTGTGGATGTTTTGTATCCGCTGAGTAATGTTCTGCTATCCGCAATCCAGAACGAGATATTCGTCCGGCGCCAGTGGCAAGACACTTTCTGGATGAGCGCGCCCGTCGACGAGTTCTGCTACCTGTTGGCAAAGAGCAGTCAGACGGAAACAGCGACGAACCAGGATGCAGAAAGGTTGAAACTTCTGGCCGAGAGTTTGGGTTCGGCCGCAGCCGAGCGGGTCGCCGACATGTTCGATTTAAGGGCCCGAACCGAGGTGGTTGCCGCGTGTTCTACAGGCGACCTGGACATCATACTGAATAAGCTGAGATATGTGGCCCAGCACGCCGATCCGGCGCACAAGAATGTACATTCGACGCTCGCTGTCCTCCGGAGGGGATGGCAGTTGCTCCACAACTGGTTCCTTGCAAATGGACTACTCATCACTATCTTGGGGCCTGATGGAGCAGGGAAAACCACTATTTCAACAAAGATCTTTGATCTTCTTGGACCTGCATTCGGGCCCCGAAGGCTTCTCACCTGGCGTCCCGAAGTACTTCCGCGACTATCGCAAGGTTCTTCCCCCCTCGACCTGCCGCACAGCAAGCCTCCACGCGGTCGGTTGCAATCGCTCGCGCGGATCTTTGCTATTTTTCTTGATTATTGGGTTGGCCATTTTATTTTGATCAAGCCGCTACTTTCCCGTTCTGCCTTAATCGTGTACGACCGCGACCTACATGACGTCCTCGTTGATAGCCGTCGCTATCGATACGGCGGGCCGAGATGGGTATTGCCATGGTTGACCAGCGCCCTGCCCCAAACGGAATCCCTATTTCTGATCTTGGTCGCGGCCCCTGAAGTTATCCTCAAGCGTAAACAAGAGGTGGCGCCCGAAGAGGTGCACCGGCAATTGGCGGCTTATCGGACCCTCGCGGCGAAACTGCCCGACGCCTGCCTGATCCGAACGGACCGAGACTCCGAGGTCACTACATCTGCGGTGATGCAGTCCATAGTCAACCACCTGGGCCAGCGCTATGAGCGTCGTTACGTTCCAAAGAAAATCGGCGATGCATTGCGCGGGAAGACCAAGCGTGTGCACACCTTGGCGACAATGCTTACCGCGGTGGCTGCTGATTTTTGTTCACACCGCCGATCCTGGTTGCAAAAAAGCTCTCTTGCCATTCTCGATCAAGCATTCATTTCAGGATCTAATTTTCTTGTGGCCATCCTGCTGGCCCGTTGGATGTCAGCTGAACAATACGGCGCGTACGGACTCAGCTTCGCCCTCTTTGTTTTGTTTTCGTTTATCCAACAAGGTCTCTTCCTCGAGCCCATGAGCGTATTCGGGCCATCGATCTACCGAACCTCTCGGCGGGAATATTTGGGAACACTTATATGGCTCCAAGGAGCGCTGGCGGGCGGAGCCCTCGCATTGGTGGCCTTTGCACTGACAACATTCCTCCGAAACCAAACCGGAGAGCTCCAAATGGCTCTGCTCGGAATGGTTTTAAGCGCGCCATGCGTTTTACTCTATTGGTTTTCCCGGAGAGCCTTCTATCTGCAGTTGCGGCCCGCAGAAGCCGTAGGCGGAGCGATACTCTACTGTGTACTTCTCTCCATGGGTATCTGGTTGCTTGTTCATACTGACTTGCTTTCCCCTTTTACTGCTTTCCTCGCCATGGGAGTTGCAGCGCTACTCACCAGCTTCCGCCAACTTGTTCAGTTGCGGCCTGTGCTGTGGCAGAAACAAACTTCTGACTTGTGGGATCTTAGTCGCCGCCATTGGAACTACGGTCGCTGGGCGATATTAAGTTCTCTGTTCATCTGGATCCCCTGGAGCGTCTACTATCCGCTGGTAGCTCGCTTTTCCGGACTGGCAGAAGTGGCCAA
>CATPBY010000269.1 GCA_955652845.1 uncultured Terriglobales bacterium
AATCGCGAAAAAAGTCAAAGAAAAGGTCTGGAGTAATGAACTAACTTCAAACACGATTGCAATATAAGGAGCTCTGTGATGGCTACAACATTACAACCGGTGAGCGGCGAGAGCACGAAGCAATTAATTAACTACCGCACCGATGCCGGTGTGGCGGTAATCGAGTTAAGTGATCCGCCCGCCAATACTTATACCTACGAAATGAACCGCCAGCTCGATGACGCCATCCTGAAGGCCCGGATGGATAACGACGTGTACGTGATCGTTCTCACCGGCGCGGGTGATAAATTCTTCTCCGCTGGCGCAAATATCAAGATGCTGGCCAGTGTCGACCCCACCTTCAAGTATTACTTTTGCCTGCACGCCAATGAGACTCTGCTGCGGCTGGAGCACACCCCCAAGCTGGTAATCGCCGCGCTGAACGGACACTGCGTGGGCGGAGGCCTGGAGATCGCCATGGCCGCCGACATTCGCATCGCACGCAAGGATGCGGGAAAGATCGGTCTACCCGAGGTAAATCTCGGCGTGCTTCCTGGAACCGGCGGTACCCAGCGTCTCTCGCGCTTGGTAGGGAAGAGCAAGGCCATCGAACTGATGGTCACGGGAAATACTTTCTCTTTTGAAGAAGCGCTTGAGCTGGGGATTATTAACGACATCTACGAGCGGGAAAATTTTATGGAAAACCTGATGGAATATGCCCACCAGTTCTGCCCGCCCAACAAAGCCGCAAAGGCAGTGGGACGAATCAAACGCGCGGTGCAGACGGGCTGGGAGATTCCCATGGAGTCCGCGCTCGCGGTCGAGCGCGAAAATCAGCAACTGCTCTTCCAGAGTGAAGATGCCAAGGAAGGCCTGGCAGCGTACGTGGAAAAGCGTCCGGCCATATTCAAGGCAAAATAAGCGCTCGCGCAGGGAAGGCCGCTGTCGGCCGTCCCGGCGGAGGGAAATTCCACGGAAACTCACCATGATCACAGCCACCAGATCGAAGATTTCCCCAGGCCGCTTGCTGATTGATGGTCAGTGGGCCCAGGGCGCAGGGAAATTCGACACCATCAATCCCGCCACGGGTGAGGTATTGACTCAAATCGCGGAAGCCTCACCAGGGGATGTGGATCGCGCCGTCGAAGCGGCTCGCCGCGCCTTCGATGACCGTGCTGGCCCCTGGCGCAAGATGTCGGCCAGCGAGCGCGGACGGCTGATCTGGCGTCTGGCGGATCTGGTCGAAGCCAACATTGACGAATTAGCCGAGCTTGAAACTCTGGACAACGGTAAGCCGATTTTTGAATCCCGTTACGTTGACCTGCCGATGGTCATCGACGTCCTGCGCTATTTTGCGGGCTGGGCGACGAAGATCCACGGCGAAACCGTTAATGCTTTCGAAACTGCTTTTACTTACACTCTGCGGGAACCGGTCGGCGTGGTGGGCTTGATTGTTCCCTGGAATTTTCCGCTCCTGCTGGCTTCCTGGAAACTTGGTCCTGCGCTCGCCTGCGGAAACACCATTGTCCTCAAACCCGCGGAACAGACTCCGCTTACCACACTTCGCTTTGGGGAGTTGGCGATCGAAGCTGGTGTGCCTGCGGGCGTTCTGAACATCGTCACGGGCGGTCCGGAAACCGGCAAGGCAATTGTCCGGCATGCGGGCATCGACAAGATTGCGTTTACCGGCTCGACCGCGGTTGGCAAGGAAATTATGCGCGGCGCGGCGGAAACCTTGAAGCGCGTCACCCTTGAACTCGGTGGCAAGTCTCCCAACATCGTCTTCGCTGATGCCGATATTGATAACGCAGTGAAAGGCGCAATCAACGGGATCTTCTACGGCAAAGGCGAGGTCTGCAACGCGGGATCGCGGCTGTTTATCGAGAGCAAAGTTCAGGATGAATTTCTCGACAAACTAGTCGCGCGCGCCCAGAAGATGAAACCCGCCGATCCGCTCGACCCTAAAACCCGCATGGGCGCCATCGTCAGCCACGCGCAGATGCAAGACGTTCTCGACTATATCGAGACTGGAAAGAAGGAAGGCGCCAGGCTGATCGCTGGTGGCAGGCGTGTTTCGGTGGATGGGAGCCGGGGCTTCTTTATCGAGCCGACCATCTTCAGCTCGGTCACCAACGACATGAAGATTGCGCAGGAAGAAATTTTCGGTCCGGTGCTGGCGGCATTGAGCTTTGACGACATCGATCAGGTCGTGGAACTGGCGAATCGCAATCCCTACGGCCTGGCGGCGGCGGTCTGGACGCGCGACGTTAAAAAAGCGCATTCGGTTTCCCGCCAGCTCAAAGCCGGGACGGTGTGGATCAACACTTATGGATTGATGGATGCGGCCTTACCGTTTGGTGGATATAAAAGTTCCGGCTTCGGCCGTGAATTGGGTATGCATGCCATCGAGCATTACACAGAACTAAAAACTGTGTGGTTGAACTTTTAGAGGACTTATGCCGGGAAAAGTTGCAAAAATCGGAACCTTCAGCGACTGGGTGGGAATGTTTGACGACTGGCGCAAGGAGATCGGCGTCAATCATGACGAAATTGCCAGTTTTAAATTCGACACGCTTTATGGCGCGATCGAGACAGAAGAAATCCAGTTTGGTGCATTCAAAGGGCGGCGCAAATGGGACAACTTGCGGCAGGTGCCTACCCAGCAGATGCGCGATGCTCTGATCAACCTGATCGTTTACCAGGGTGATACTGAATTCGCCAGCGTGGAACAACAGCGGCATCTGTTTGAGAGCGCGCCCACTGATTGGGACCGCAAAGCCATCACCCGCGTAATGATCGAGGAAATGCGCCACGGCTGGCAGATGTGCGCTCTTCTGGTGGACCATTTCGGCTATTCAGGAAAAGTGGAAGCCCAGAAGATGCTGGAGCGGCGGGCGTTTGAAAACAAGCGTTTGCTCGGGGCTTTTAATGTCGACGTCGACAACTGGATGGATTTTTTTACCTACACCGACTTCGTCGACCGCGACGGCAAATTCCAGTTGCAGATGTTGAAGTACTCCGCATTCGCCCCGCTTGGCCGGTCGATGTCGTACATGCTGCGGGAAGAAGCCTTTCATATGGGTACTGGCAATGACGGGCTGCGGCGTATTGTGCAGGCAGGCGTCATCCCGGCGTGGCTGATACAGAAATACCTCAACAAGTGGATCTCGAGCTCATACGACTTGTTTGGCACAGACCACTCTTCGTCGGCGCACTGGGCGTACGTGTGGGGAATTAAGGGTCGATACGATGAGCCGAAGAACGAACATGAAGCGCAGCTGGATGAGCTGAACGACTACAATCGGCATCTTTATCACGATGAAGTTGCTGGTTTGATCGACCGTTTCAATAGCGTATTAAAGCCGGGCGAGCCCCGGTTGTATGCCCCGGATATCAAGTTCAATCGCGCCATTGGGCGCTGGGCAGGGCAGAAATTTCATGCCCACACCGGAGAACCGGTCGATGACCGCGCATATGAACAGCACCTGAAGGACTACATGCCGACCGCAGAAGATAAAAAGCTGCTGCTGGATATCATCGGCAATGAGAAGAAATGGATCGTTCCCAAGGAAGGCGGGCGCGATCCGCTTGAAACCATCAGCGAAGTTCGAAAATCGGCAATTAATCTGTAGTTGGACAGTGGACGGCGACTCAATCTGGCAGGCGTCGCGAACATGGCGATATTATCTCCAACCCGTCTTTCGCGGATCACGGTCGATATTCACGGCCCCGTGGCTCGCATCAATCTGAGCAACCCGCCATTGAATGTTATCGACATTCCAATGATGGAGGAGTTGGCGCAAGCCTTGACCGAACTTGAGTCAAACCAGGGTATCTCCGCCATCGTAATCGGCGGCGCCGGGCAAGCATTTTCTGCAGGCGTAGATGTCGCGGCCCACGCACCAGACGCCGTCGAAACTATGCTGACCAGGTTTCATGCGGTCATCCGGACAATCATCAGCTCGCCAAAGGTCGCGATTGCCGCGGTCCACGGCCATTGTCTGGGCGGGGGCGCCGAACTGGCCATGGTTTGCGATTTGGTATACACCGCCGAATCCGCTATTTGGGGCTTTCCTGAGATCAGGCTGGGATGCTACCCGCCGGTCGCGGTCACCGCTTTAGCCGCGCTGGTTGGTCATAAACACGCCGCCGACCTTATCCTGACTGGCCGGTCGATCAGCGGCGCCGAGGCGGCCAACATTGGATTGGCAAATCGAGCGGTAGCCGAGTCGCTGGTTGAGTCGGTGGTGCGGGAAGCCACCGATCGAGTTGCACAACTCAGTCCAGCGGCTTTGACCATCACCAAGAAAGCCATTTATGCCTGGGACTCCATGCACTTCGACAAGGGCCTGGCTCGCGCGGAAAAAATTTATCTGGACGAGTTACTGAAAACGGAAGACGCTCGCGAAGGAATTGAAGCTTTCCTGGAGAAACGCAAGCCGGCATGGAAGCGCAGGTGAATCCGACGACGCAGACGAAACGCGGTCCTTCCGCTCACCTGATGTGTGGCATGCCATTGTGGGGAGTCGCGGGATTTCTAGTGTGCGCCTACCTGGCATATTTGTCTTACAGTCACATCCGCCGGGGGGAGTTCGAATGGCCTCATGATTGGTGGTCGATTGCCACTTACGGAGTCTGGGTTTTATTGATGCTGGGTCTGCTTAGCGAAACCCGCTGCTGGCGCGAGCGTGGCTTTTTTGGATTAGTCTTGGCGAACTTTGTGCTCGGCTTCGGGTTGGCAACGTTTAAAACCGCATCGGTCCAGGCGGTTCGCGAGCTCAGGATGGCTGCCACGATACTGTGGTCAGCCGCCGCATTGGTAAGTCTGGCGATAACGTTTTCTCCGGCAAAGCCAATGAACCAAAAAAAAGACTGAGTAGCAAACCATGGACTTTGAAATCAGCGCCGCACAAGTAAAGACCATGATCAAGCACGGAGAGACTTTCACCCTGCTCGACGTCCGTGAACCCTGGGAATTGGAGAAGGCGCACCTCGAAGGAAGCAGGAATATCCCCATGGGAGATATACCCGCGCGCGCCCATCAGGAATTGGATCCCGACGATCACATCGTAGTTGTTTGTCATCATGGTGTGCGTTCCTTGAGTGTCACCAACTGGCTGCGCCAGCAGGGCTTCGAAAAGGTTCAGTCCATGCGCGGGGGGATCGACGGCTGGGCCCGCACGGTCGATCCGAAGGTGCCGCTCTACTGAGCAGTGCTCTCAGCCGTCAGCTGTCCGTCCTCAGCTGAACCTGAGACTGGAGGCCGATAGCTGAGGGGTTGACAGCTGAAAGACGCAATGAAAAAGGAACTTGTAGGACTGAGAGTGAACGGCCGCACGCACGAACTGGCGATTGAGCCCAGCAAGTTGCTGCTGGACGCCCTTCGCCAGGATTTGCAGCTCACCGGCTCAAAACGCGGTTGTGACGATTCTTCCTGCGGGGCCTGCACCGTGCATGTGGATGGAATTCCGATGCTTTCCTGCACCATGCTCGCCGCCAGTTGCGAAGGTCAGGAAATCACCACCATCGAAGGGGTCAGCGAACACGGCAGCCTGGCGGCGATCCAGAAAGCTTATGGCGACTGGGGCGGCGCGCAGTGTGGATACTGCACTCCTGGCTTCATCATGACGGTGAAGCATCTGCTGGCGGAAAATCCGAAACCCACAGAGGAAGAAATTCGTGGCGCGCTCAGCGGGAATTTGTGCCGCTGCACCGGCTATAACCAGATGTATCAGGCGATCAAAGCCGCCGTCGAGGCGGAACAGAAGGGTATGGCTGCGGCGAGATAGCAGACAGGAGCAGGTAGCGGGAGCGCCTGCTCCTGGCAGCTGCTGGCTTCTCCTGTCTCGCCGCAGCCATAGCCCGAGCATGGCGGTTAAAAAAAACCAATGTCTGAATTTAGAATTATCGGCAAGCCCATTCCGATGGTCGATGCCGCCCAGAAGACCACGGGGGCCGGCAAGTACACCGACGATCTCAGCGTCCCCGGCATGCTGGTCGGAAAAATCCTCCATTCGCCCTATCCTCATGCTCGCATCAAGCGAATCGATACCAGCCGCGCTAAGGCCCTTGACGGCGTAATCGCGGTTGTGACTGGCAAAGACGCGCCAAATCCTTACGGCATTCTTCCCGTCGGACACGACGAGCATGCCCTGGCCCTGGATAAGGTCCGTTACGTAGGTGACAACGTGGCTTGTGTCGTCGCGATTGATGAGGCAACGGCGGATCGGGCCACGGAGCTGATTGATGTCGAATATGAAGTGCTGCCCTCTTACTTCGATCCCGAAGAGTCGATGGAAGCTGAGGGCGACCTCATTCACGACAACAAGCCAAATAATCTGGAAAAGGACTACCACCACGTTTTTGGCGATCCCGACAAAGGTTTTGCCGATGCCGACCATATTGCGGAAGCGCGTTTCATCGCCAACGAAGTTACTCATGCTGCGATGGAGCCACACTCCACGCTGGCCCAATTCGAGATCGATTCGCAGACCGGCAACCTTGGCCGCCTGACAGTCTGGTCGTCAACCCAGGTCCCGTATTACCTGCAGCACAAACTATCGCTGGTGCTCGAGATGCCGATGGCTCAAATTCGCGTCATCAAACCGCTGGTCGGCGGCGGATTCGGCGGCAAAAGTGAAGTCATCCCTCTCGAAATCATTGCTGCCATCGCTGCTCGCGAGGCGCAGGCTCCGGTAAAGATCACCTACACCCGCGAAGAGGTTTTCTGGGCGCATCGCGGGCGCCCGCGGACCATCATTGATATCAAGACTGGAGTAAAAAATGACGGCCGCATCACAGCCGTCAAGGCACGTGTGATCCAGGATGGCGGAGCGTACTGCTCCTACGGCGTTGTCACCATCCTTTATTCCGGCGCTTTGCTGGGGGCCCTTTACGATATCCCTAATATCCAGTATGACGGCTATCGCGTCCTGACTAATAAGCCAGCCTGTGGCGCCATGCGGGGACACGGCACGGTCAACATCCGCTTTGCCTTCGAGTCGCAACTGGATGAGCTGGCGGCGAAAATAAATCTCGATCCTGCTGAAATTCGGCAGCGCAACTTGCTCCAACCGCCATGTATCACGGTCAACGGGCTGCGGGTGCTAAGTTATGGCCTGCCGGAGTGCATCGAGAAAGTCGTCGAACGTTCGGGATGGAAGCAACGCAAAGGGAAATTGGCCAGGGGACGCGGCCTGGGTATCGCCTGCAGTCACTATGTAAGCGGCGCGGCCAACTCGATCATTCGTTCCGATATGCCGCATTCCACCGTCAACCTCAAGATTGATCGCGATGGCGGCGTGGTGGTTTACACCGGCGCCTCGGAAATTGGACAAGGCTCCGATACCATGACAGCCCAGGTGGCGGCAGAAACTCTGGGCTGCTCGCTCGGACGGGTCAAGATCATCGCAGCCGACACCGACCTGACGCCTATCGACATCGGATCGTACTCCAGCCGGGTAACGTTCATGGCGGGCAATGCCACGCTGCGAGCCGCTCTGCAAGTGAAGGGACTCATCGCTGCAGCCGCAGCAAAAAAGATGAATTGCGCCCCCGGCGATCT
The DNA here is from genome assembly GCA_955652845.1 of uncultured Terriglobales bacterium. Classification (GTDB taxonomy): domain Bacteria; phylum Acidobacteriota; class Terriglobia; order Terriglobales; family Acidobacteriaceae; genus JABCYV01. The sequence goes on from CATPBY010000269.1 coordinate 7,544, forward strand.
CATCTTTCGTAATGATCGGATCAGTAAGGCTGTAAATGCAGGCGCGGGCGTCCCGCCCCTGCATGCCACGGCAATGGACGAGAGAAGACGTTCAAACCCACAAGGCTCGTCCCCACATCCACATCAACCCGCTTCCGTCTCCGGCCATGTCGAAGGCCAGATCCTGCGTGGCTCCTTGCAGCAAAAACGTAAAGACGAGGGTCCAAAAGACTGGATGACATTTGAAGAAGCAGTCGTCGCCGCTATCGATTTCCATGGGGCATTAACCGGGACCGGCTCCTATGCGCCTCCGCCCGAAGCCCGTGGAGGCAAACACAAAGGCGGCGGCGTGGGTCCTTCGCCCGCCTACTCCTATTCTGCGCAGGTGGCGGAGGTCAGTGTCGACGAACAGACTGGAGAAGTGACTGTTCACAAAGTCTGGGCTGCGCACGATTGCGGCCGCGCGTTGAACCCGGTGTCGGTTGAAGGGCAGATCATCGGTTCAGTCTGGATGGGAATGGGTCAGGCTCTGACGGAAGAAATGGTGTGGAAAGACGGCATGCTGATGAATCCGGGGATGCTCGAATATCGCAGCCCTTCCTCGGTCGAATCGCCGGAGATCGAAGCGATTATCGTGGAGAGCATTGACCCCGAGGGTCCGTTCGGAGCCAAGGAGTGCAGCGAAGGGTCGTTGGCCGCCACCATTCCGGCGATATCTAATGC
>CATPBY010000270.1 GCA_955652845.1 uncultured Terriglobales bacterium
CGCTCCGGTGCATTGTGGTTTCCGTCCACCAACGCGCTTGCTGCAGCCATACTGGCAGCCGCCATGGGAGTTGGATTTTTCTTTTTTTGGCAGACTCCCCGGCATCAATTGAACAAGCCAGTTCAGATGAAACCGGAAGCTCAGCCCATCAGCGTGCTCCGCGACGACGCCACCGTCAGTGAGCAACCCACTATCACAAAAGTTTCCAAGCCTCCTGCAGGTATCTCACGGCCTCGCCCCAAGCTTCCCGTGGTAGCTCAGACAGATGTTCCGCGCGCCATTGCCACCCCGCGCGCAACTGCCACCCCGCGCGCAACCTTACAGATCGAAATTGACCATCACTTTATCGATGCGCACGCCTCGGTGTGGGTGGACAACAACCTGGTTTATGCGCATGCGCTACGCGGTGACCGCAAGCGGCGCGGGCTTATTTTTCAAAAAGTCGAAGGCCATCAGTTTGAAGCGATTACCGTGCCTGCCGGTAAACACGACTTGCGAGTGCGGATACAGTCGCCCACCGATTCCTACGACGAGTCTAAGACTATGGCTGACGCCATGATTGGAAGCAATGAAAGCATGCTCCGCATAGTGTGCCGCAAGAAACCGGAAGAACTGCAAGTCAGCTTGCAGTAATGAAGAAAGCGGGATGACTCTGTGTCGCTTGAATTTCAAGTTGCCGCCAAAACCGACGTGGGTTGCGTCCGGCTCCGGAACGAGGACAACTTCGGATACGACCTGGACCGGGGCGTCTTCGTCGTTTGCGATGGAATGGGTGGGCATGCCGCCGGCGAGGTGGCCAGCAAGATTGCGGTGGACAGCGTTCTCGATTATTTCCGCCAGCTTCCTCCCAGTGAATTGCAGCACATTCCTGCTGAAGCCCCTGCGGAAAATCTGTCCGTCCGCGCCCAAGCATTGTCCCAAGCCATTCAGCTGGCCAATACCGCTATTCATGAAGCAGCTTGCCGCGACCAGGAGCATGCGGGAATGGGGTCAACTGTGGTTTGTGTCCTCGCCGATGAAGATTGTTTCTCGGTGGGACACGTAGGAGACAGCCGGGTTTATCTCATTCGCCAGGGTGCGATTGAGCAACTAACACAAGATCATTCATTCGTTACAGAGAAACTGCGGCTGGGCTTGATTTCTGCCGAGCAGGCTAGAAAATCATCAATGCAGAATGTGATCACGCGCGCGCTTGGGGTGGAAGAAACGGTCGAGCCCGAGCTGGATGATATCGTTTCAGCTCCTGACGATGTACTCGTTCTGGCCAGCGATGGACTCACCCGATCTCTCAATGAGCAGGACATTCTGACTGCGGTAAGCAAGGCGGATGCCCTGGGAAACGCCTGCGAGGAGCTGATTCAGTCAGCGAAAAATGCGGGGGGAGAAGACAACATTACCTGCCTGCTCATTCGTTTTGTTGAGCCGCGATGGTACGAACATTGTCTCAGGAATTTCCGGATTGGCGGCAGCCGATAATGGCACATCTCTCTCTCAAATTTCAGGAACGAGTGCTGCGTCATGTGGTTCTCGCTAAAGGTGTAGTCACCATTGGCCGTCAGCCGGACAACCTTCTACCGATTGATAATCCCGCGGTCTCTGGGTACCACGCCAAGATTTACTTCGAAGGCGGGAATTATATTGTTGAAGACAATGAGAGCTTTAACGGCACTTATGTGAACAATCGTCGCATTGGCAAAGTGACGCTTACAGATGGGGACGTCGTCCTCATCGGTAAGCATACCCTCCTCTTTCAGATTGAATCCGTAAAGAGTCATGCTTCCGCGCACTCCGCCATAAACGACCGCAGCAGTTACTGGCAGGGCGAGCTGGACAATGTGAGGCCGCCACAGCTCGATCCCACCATGATGTTGGACTCAAGAAAAGTGAGAGAAATGCTCGCTAAAACGGCTTCCTCGGGCGCCGCTACAGCAACCGTTCAAACCCTGGGTATCACGGCCACGCCCGCTGCCGATACGAAAGAAGTTGCCGGACGGCGAAAGATCGGAATGCTGACCGTTGTGGGAGGGAAAACGGACCAGCCCCATTATCTGCTGTCAAGCAAGCTTACGGTGATCGGAAAATCGGAAATGGCCAGCATCCGGCTCAAGCGATGGTTCGCCCCGCGTATCGCTGCCTCGATTCACCAGCGTGAAGACGGGTACTTTCTGATTGCGGCAAGAAAGAACATTAAGATGAAGGTCAACAATATCGAGGTAGCGAACTCTTACGAGCTCAAAGCCGGTGACACTATCCACATTGCCGGCGTGACCGCGAAGTTTGACTTCGAAGGCTGATCTCCCGCCGAACAAAATAAGGTAAACTCAGTCGCTTCCGAAGGCATCGCCAAAAGCACGTAACGACAAAGAGAAACCAGGTTGGCGGTGGCGTGTCATTGAGGGAGCAGCCGCAATCAAAGCTATGCCCGGAGTCTGCTGGGGATGACCTTTCGGACCGTCCTGGGTGGAAGAGCCATTGCTGTGAGACCCAGATTTTTCTTCGCGCAGCGAAGCGACGGCGTGCAGGAATGAGCGGGTCCAGCGCAACAGGCTGTGATCGCGGACAATCTCCCGCAGCAGGCGCATGCGATTTCGTTTGTCTTCCCGGGTCATTTGCGAAGCCCGGTGAATAGCCTCCGCCACACCGGCAAAGTCGTTGGGATTAACCAGCAATGCTCCGTGGCGTAACTCCGAAGCAGCGCCGGCAAACTCGCTGATGATCAGCACCCCGCGCTCGTCCAGCTGGGCGGCACAGAACTCTTTTGCCACCAGGTTCATGCCGTCTTTCAACGGGGTAATCAAAGCAACATCGGCGGCCCGGTAATAGGCCAGCAGTTCTTCGCGTCCCAGGCTCCGGTGCATGTAGTGAATCGGGACCCAACCATCCTGGGTAAACTCGCCGTTAATCTTGCTGACCAGCAATTCAATTTCGCGGCGAAGGTCCTGGTAATTCGGAATATCCTCTCTGCTGGGCACAACCACTTGCACGAGCGTAATTTGGCGGCGTAATTCAGGAAAACGTTTCAGCAGGAGGCCGAAGGACTTCAACCGTTCCGGGATTCCTTTTGTGTAATCGAGGCGGTCAACCCCGAGGACCAGGATATTGTCCAGCAGATCTTTTCGAATTTCCTCGGTCCGGGTCGCCACCTCAGGGCGCGCGGCATGTTCGGCGAATTCATCGAAGTCGATGCTGATCGGAAATGTGCCCACTACGGTGGCTCGGTCGTGCGCGCGAATCAGCAGGTGAGGCGGCATGTCTTCCACTTTTACTTCAGCGAGCAAACGCTGCAGGCAGCTCACGAAATTGCCGCGATCACGATCAGTCTGGAAGCCAACAACGTCGAACTGCAGCAGAGCCTTCAATATCTGCTCGCGCCACGGCAATTTTTCAAACACATCCGGAGCCGGGAAAGGAGTGTGAAGGAAAAACCCGATCCGGCTTTGTACCCCAGCCTCCCGCAGGTAGCCAGCGGTAAGCATCAGGTGATAATCGTGCACCCAGATGAAATCCGCAGGCTGGGTGGCGCGCGCCGCGGCATCCGCGAATTTCCGGTTCACGCGCTGATAAATTTCCCAATATTCGGAATCGAAATTGCACCGCGAAGGCATATCGTGAAACAAAGGCCAGATGATTTCATTGGCGAATCCGGAATAAAACTTCGCGACTTCCTCTTCGGAAAGAGTGACCCCCTGTAACGTATACGGACGGCGTCTGGAAGCATGGGCCAGGAGAGGCTCGACCTCGTGGCTCTGCGTGGTGCCCGCCCATCCAATCCACACTCCCGGTTGATGCCGCAGAGCGGTATCCAGAGTGCCCGCCAAGCCTCCGGAGCTTCGCTCCACCCGGGATCCGCCCGCATATTTGCGAATAACAACCGGCAGACGGTTGGAAACGTTGATCAATCGTCCTTTAAGAAGGCGTCCGTCTTTTCGGATCATAGTTCCCCTCCAGAGGCATGGAGCCATTCCTCAAGAAACCGAATGAGCTCCTGCGGTGGTCGTAACCAGACCTCAGCTGCGGTCGGACGGTACTCCGGACGGACCAGCACGGTCAGACCCTTTCCACTCAGCGCGCGAAAAGCATCCTCGTCGGTGCGGTCATCTCCCAGATAAGCGATAGCGGCCTCCGGAAGACTTTCGGCAAGAATGGTTCGAACCGCGAAGCCTTTGTCTCTGCCGGGAACGCGGATTTCTAATCCCCCATCGAATTCAAACAAGGTGAGGGGAAACTCAGACAGCAGAGGGAACCAAAGGCGGCGGACTTTTTCAATGACTTCCTCAGCGTCGGAACGGCTGAGCCCTCTTACGTGAATGGCGACTCCAGCCGGCTTGACTTCGACCCGCGGTTCCATTCCCTCCGATTCGAGCAGTTTCACCGCTAAGGCGAGGCCGGTTTGATGCTGCCGAGACAAGACATCGGATTCGTAACTTCCATCGGCCTTCAGCCGCTCGAAGCCGTGACTTCCCCAGATTTCCGGCCGAGGTTCAATACCGCTCAGAGCAGCCAGATCGTAGGGGGGACGCCCGCTGATCAGGATTACCCGCGTTCCCTCAGCCCGGATGCGCGCAAGTAAGGGACGTACTTCGGGATACGGGACGGCACGGTCGCGGTCGATGTGGAATGGCGCCAGAGTTCCATCGTAGTCCAGTAAAAGGATGCGGTCCGGGGCGGACGCAAGTCTGCCCAGAAAAGGGGTGTAAGCGAGCTGACAATCCAGTGTTTTCATGCTGGCTCCTGCCCTCCAGCAACTCGCGGCCTTGAGAACTCTACCCGGCGCAAAGTGACGGAAAGCAACAACCTCGTTCATACGTGAACCGCAGGTCGCGGGACTCGCAATTCAGGCCAGAAAGAAGCGCGACCCGGTGCGACTGGCCGTCGTTTGAGCTGGCGACGGCGGCTGGTAAAATGGCGCTCGTACGGCTGGAACTATGGCGAAGATTTACAGGCATTTTAACACGTCGATGTCGAACAAAAGACCCGGAAGTGCATGCCAGGGAGTTAAGTCCGGCGAAACCAGCGCCTGAGCACCAACAGTCCTCAAGATTGAGAGGCGGGCGCAAGCGTTAAAGGATTGTGGGCCGCAGAGCATTGTTAAGCGAGGGTTTTAGAGGCAGATTCTTTAGCAAGGGTTGCACAATTACAGGTGAAACGCTGATATGAAATGAAGGTATTGAACCATCCTTAGTGGCATTTACCAGGTTGATAAGACCGCTAACAGAGTGGCTGGGATCGGATGATACAACTTCGGCGAACGCACATTCGCCTCTGCGGCACTCGAATGTTTTAGCGGCTAGTGTTACCAGCCCCTGGTTTGCAGCATGTGGGCTTCGTCCATGGCACCCACCGCCAAGCCCTTCATCCCGGTAAGATCACCGCTGACTTCGAGTAATACCTTAGGATCTTGATAGTGCGTGGCTGCCTGCACGATAGCTTTGGCGCGCTTCTCGGCTTC
>CATPBY010000271.1 GCA_955652845.1 uncultured Terriglobales bacterium
CAGTTCGCGCAAACGGTCCGGCTCATCTGGAGCGATCGGCAGCAACAGCGGCTCTCCTCCTGCGGCTAGTACTTTTCCCGCCACAGAATAACTATTGGAATTGCGGATCTGATTCGGACCGGGCTGGACATCGACATCCACCACTTCATCTCCGGTCGAAAGCACGGCGACCTGCGGCTTGCGATAGACCAGCAAATGACCTCGCCCCACCGAGGCAGCCACGGCAATGGCGGCGTGGTCTAACCGCATCCCTGGAGAGAGCAAGCGGTCGCTGCGCCTGGCCTCCGCGCCGGGAGGGACGATGTTGTCGCCGGCGGCAATTGCTTTGGTAATCTCCACCCGATCGCCATGCCGCGCTGTGTATTCCACCATCACCACGGCATCGGCGCCCTGCGGAGCCGGAGCTCCGGTCATGATAGCCGCACTCTGACCCGGCTGCAGATGGAAAGACGCTTCCGAAGGCGCTCCAGCCTTAATCTCCGCGGCCACCTGGAGAGTGGCCGGGAGTTGAGCGAGGTCCGCGGATCGAACCGCATAGCCGTCACGTGTGGCTCGCGGGAAAGGAGGAAAATCACGGTCGGCAACCACAGGTTCGGCCAGGACTTGTCCAGCGCTGTCGAGCAATTCGACAAGGTCCTTGCCGCGCGGGCGCAGCCGGGCTGCATGTTCTTCCACCAGGTGGCGCGCTTCTTCGAAGGTCAGAATTAAGGACGGTTGGGGCAGAGCAGCCATGCAGCCGATGATACGACAGGCGGGACAATGAGGGTTACAGCCTGTATGGGCTGTCCGGCTGAGCTCATTGCAGGGATGTTTCGAGCGCTTTCTGCAGTTCCGCCGGATCGTTGGCATACGCCAGCGCGGTTTCTTTGTCGACGATCCCGGCGCGTGCCAGTTTCTCAATCTCTCCGTCGAAGTGCTGCATGCCGTCCGCAGTGCCGCTTTTCACCGCCTGCAGCAGTCCTGAATAATCGTTGCCCTCGATACACTGCGTAGTACGTGGCGTGGCTTTGTAGACTTCCAGGGCGGCCACCCGGCCACCCTCCCGGCGCGGAATCAGACGCTGCGAAATTACATAACGCAGAGTTTTGGCCAGGCGGCCACGGATCGACGACTGTTCCGGCACTGAAAATGCACCTACAATACGTTCCACCGTCTTGGCTGCGTCGACAGTATTGAGACTGGAGAGGACCAGATGTCCGGTTTCAGCCGCCTCCAGCACCATTTCCATGGTATCGCGGTCCCGCATTTCACCCACCAGAATCACTTTCGGCGCCTGGCGGAGCGCTGCCCGCAGGGCCAGGGAAAAGTTGGGTGTGTCGCTGTGTAACTCCCGCTGATGAATGGTGGAGCTCTTGTGATTGTGCAGAAATTCAATCGGATCTTCAATGGTGATGATGTGACAAGTCTGCTGCTCGTTGATGCGATCGATGAGCGTAGCCAGGGTGAACGACTTGCCTGATCCCCGGGGCCCGGTTACCAGCACGATGCCGTCGCGCAGAGTGGCCGTATCGCCCAGTTGCGGCGGCAGGCCAAGAGAGGAAAATGCCGGAATCGTGGTAGGGATAACACGCATCACCACCGCGCAGCTGCCACGCTGAATAAATACGTTCACCCGGAAGCGCGCCAATCCGGGAAGGCCATAAGAAACATCGCAGGAGCCCTGCTCGCGCAGCATGGTGAGGGCCTGCTTATTGTTGCCGATAAGATCGGAAGCAATGCGGCGCGTATCGTCGGCAGTCAGCGGACGCAGTCCGGGGGCCTGCACCGGTACCAACTGCCCATACACTTCCACCTGGGGAGGACGTCCGGGGGAGAAAATCAGATCGCTGATCTGGTCGGTCGCGCGCAGCATGGCAGCCAGGAGCGTCTGCGTGGCCACCGGTCCCGAGCCGGAACCAGCCTCGAGCGGTACCTGGATAGGTGCGATTCCCGGCGCTGCCATAGGATTTGCCTCGAGGGCGGCACGAACGTGGGGAGGGAAGTTCAGAAACGGCCGCGATCAACTCGAATGTTTCTTTTCGTACGCCGACACTCTACTGTAGCGAAAAGAGTCGCGTCGTTCTACGAAGAACGTCATGGGCATGGACCTTCGTAATGTCTATTTCGTTCGCTTGCGGGTAGAACGCGATCCAAAGAAAAAGGCGGCCGAAGCCGCCTGACCCGCAGTGAAACTTGGAGTCTTAGTTCTTTGCACCCTTCTTCTTGTTGCCAAAGCTGGTCTCGACCGTGCCCCCGATATATTGCAGCATGCCCTTGGCCCCTTCGGCATAAGGCCCGGTGGGCTGCAGTTCGAGATATTTGTTCAAAGCCTCCTGAGTGCCCGGCGCGGCGGTAACCTTCCCTGTCTTGGGATCGGTCGTCGCTTTCGCTATCAGAGCTACACCCTTCTGGTAATATGCCTCCGCCTTGTTGGGGTCGGCGGCAATGGTCTTATCGAAGGCGGCCAACGCTTCATCGGTGCGACCGGCATTGGTGAGCACCGCCCCCATGTTGTAGTAATAGGTCCCGGAATTTGCCGGGTCCAACTGAGCCGCCTGGGTGTAGGCTTTTACCGCGTCATCAACCCTGCCAACCTTGGAGTAGGCCTCAGCGACGTTGTTGTAGTAGGGTGCGAGCTTAATGTTTGCCTGCGGATCCTTCTGTGCGGTAGCAGAATCCTGCCGCAGCTGTATGGCTTTCTCGTAGGCCTCGATAGATTTTTCGTAGCTCTGTTTCGCGGCCGCATGGTCGGTCTTGTCCAGTTGCCTCGCCTGTCCGCGATAAGCGTCACCGAGCGTAGCCCAAAGCGGGTCACGCGTAGCATCGATGCTTGTGGCCTCAGTCATCAGAGCGACCGCCTGGTCGAAGTTGCTGCTGCTTATATCCTGCCGGGCAGTTCCCAGCTTCTCATTCAGCGTTTTGACCGTGCCGGCCTCTTTTTCTGCTTTTTCCTTCTGTGCCTGCATCTCTTTCAATTTTTCAGGACTGATCCCCTGCTGTTGGGCGGCTTGTACCTGAGCTGCCTTCAAATCGAAGTCGAGGTTCGCTTCATCCAATCCCACCGGAAAGCTATTGACCTTGTCGAGTTCCTTTCCGTCTTGAGTGAGCGTTACCCGGTATTTCCCGGGGTCAATACCGAGAGAAAAATACTCACCTTTCTTATTCGTCTTCAGGTTGTATTTGCGTCCATTATCGGTGTTGTACCACTCCACGGTTGCGCCTGCGATAGGCTTGCCCTCAGCGTCCCGGCATACGCCCTTGACCGTGCCCGTAGCCTGGGCGAAGACTGGGGAAACACACAATCCCGCCACCAGCGCAAGCAGTATCAAACCTGCAAAATATTGCTTCATTTTGGCCTCCCGGCTGAACCTGAATCTGCAATTTTCGAACTCGCACCGCTCACTTTCTGGCATCGCTGTATCGAAATCAAATGGACAATCAGGAATCCGAAACTTTCCTAAACGTCCTGCAGCGCAGCGTAGGGAATTGGATCGCTGAACCCCGCATCCCGGAATGCGCATAATCGCAGGGCGCAACTATCGCACAATCCGCAGGCGCTGTCTTCCCGGCTGTAACATGACCACGTTAAATCGAAGGGCGCGTTCAGTTCAAGGCCAAGCCTCACGATTTCCGACTTGCGCATGGCGATCAGCGGAGTCACGATTTCAATGCGACCGGCTTTCGTTCCCAGCCTGATTGCCTCATTGAAGGCCCGATAATAGGCGGCGCGGCAATCCGGGTAGCCCGAACTATCCTGCTCGACTGCGCCAATGTAAATCTTTTCTGCCCCTATCACTTCCGCCCAGCTCGCCGCCACGGACAGAAAATGAGCGTTGCGGAAAGGAACATACGTGACCGGGATATCGCTGCCCACGGCATGAGATTCCGGCACCCCTATGTTTGGATCAGTGAGGGCCGACCCTCCGATGGTTTTAAGCGCCTCATTTCTTACCAGCAAGCGATCACCGATCGCCAAACGATCGCAGATGGCCAAAAACGCCCGCCGCTCACGGTCTTCCGTACGCTGACCGTAGCTGATATGCACCGCCGCGACATTGTAGTCCCGTTCCGCCAGGGCAGCGCACACACACGAATCCATGCCACCGCTCAGCAGAACCACGGCGCGAGATTTGCCAGGACTGATGCGATCGGCCATGTCAGACGCCCTTCAGCGCCGGATCCCAAATGAACTTATGAACCTGCAACCCCAACCTCGCCGCCATGCCGTCGGCCAGCATCCATTCCGCCAACTCGCAGGGATCGAGCAGGCAATGCGAACTATCGCGCCC
>CATPBY010000272.1 GCA_955652845.1 uncultured Terriglobales bacterium
CTTCAGCTATGATCAGGCGAACTCGCTCGTCCCAGGAGGTTCTTCGCCAACCGGTCCAACCGGGTTTGCGGAAGCCACGCCTTTTGGGAGCACCCAGAACAGAGCCAACCACGGTCGTAACGTCGCGATATCGGAGACTCACATTTTTTCCAGCAACTCCATCAATCAGATCAGTGGTGGCTTCAACCGAATTTTCAACTTTATTAAGTCCTATGGCTACGGCACCTGCGAAGGGAACAGACTAGGTATTGTCAACGCCAACCTGGACGCTGCGTGCAATCCAGGTGGACAGATTCCGGGGATAATGAATCAATCCTCCCAATTCTGTGTGAGCTGCGGATTGACTTCAATCCAGCCGCCGGCTGGGGGCTATTGGTCCCTGGGGGATCGCGGATTCGCGCCCTTCACCGGCGGTACGAACGTGTTCTCTATCTCCGATTCGTTCGACATGATTCGCGGCAAACACGATATACGCGTTGGCGGGTCCATCCGCGCAATGCAGATGAACGTCTTGACTAACTCATTTCAGGACGGGTTTTTTGCCATCGGCCAGGTGACCAATGACCCAATGGCCGACTTGCTCATGGGTTTTTATGCCTTCGGGGAACATGATCAGACGTTCAAAGGCGCAAACACCGGCCGCCGCTGGAAATTGTTCCGTCCCTTCGTGCAGGATGATTGGCGGGTTACGCCGAATCTGACTGTGAATTTAGGCTTGGCGTGGGCACTGGTAACACCGATCACTGAGGCGGGAAATCGGCAGGCGAACTTTCTCTTTAACAGCGCGTGCACCCCGCAACCTAACTGCAATCTGCTCGTTCCCGGCGTTAACACCGACGGTCGAGTCGGCGTCCAGTTCGACAAAACGGGTTTCGAACCGCGGATCGGACTTAGCTGGAAGATCCTTGGCAGTCAGTCTACAGTCCTCCGGGCTGGCTACGCCATCTACCACGACTCCTCGTGGAACATAGGGGGGCAGGGGTTGACCAACAATCTCCCGTTCCAGGGATCGTCTGGTCTGGGTCCTTTTGGGTTCCCAGGGTCTTGTCCAGCTCCGGCATTCCCCACTGCTCCCGCTGTTCAGACCTGCGCCATAGCGGGAGGGTTCCCGGTAGGCAGTGGCGTATTTACCACTCCTCCCCCCCTCAGCGCTTTTTTCGGTACTGTCCAGTCCCAGAATCTAAATTTCAAACAGGGGAGGATTCAGCAGTTCAACTTGAATATCGAGCATCAACTCCCGGGCAACATTGTTCTCACCGCCGGGTATGCGGGGTCGCGCAGTTCCCACATCCTTGTAAATGGCCTGAACTTGAACGTGCAATCTCCTTCGGCGTGTTTCCCGACAATTCCCAACCCGACTGATCCTAATCTTCCTCCCATTCCGAACCCGGTCTTCGACCCGAACTACCACCTGGGCTGTGGGCTCGCACAATCCCCACCATACCAGTTTAACTATGTCTCTAACTTCACTGACACTGGCGCGGCTCGTTATGATTCGCTTCAGGTCAAGGCTGAGACCAAGAGCGCGAGGCACGGACTGTACATGCTTCTGGGGTATACCTACTCCCGCACTTTCGATTCTGGCCTGCCTGATGGTCTCGGCAGCAACAGTGGAGCTACGTACTGGCCGTTGCCGGGATCTAATAGAGCCGATTGGGGCGTTTCTGGACTCAATCTGAACAACCAGTTCACTGCCAGCGTGCTCTATGACTTACCGTTCGGCAGGGGCAAGCAGTTCGGTGGCGACTGGAGCGGACCAGCCAACGCGATCCTTGGAGGGTGGTCGGTTAACGTGATTGAAAGGATCCTTTCGGGATTTCCAGTCTTTGTGTATGACAGCGTCGATAACTCCGGAGTGCACTTCCAGGACAATTTCGCCAACTGGAACCGCCCGGACCAGATTTGTGATCCCAAGAGCAGTCATCCGACGTTGAAACAGTGGTTCAATACACAGTGCTTCGTTCACGCGCCGCCGGGACAACTAGGAACCGCGTCCCGTACTCCAGTGTACGGGCCTGATTTCGTGAACACGGATTTCTCAGCCATCAAGAACTTCCGGATCCGGGAGAGTTTGAGTGCCCAATTCAGAGCCGAGTTCTTCAATCTCTTCAATCATCCACAGTTCAACACGCCCGGCTTAAGCTCGACGCCCGGTGCGGATCTTTCTTCTCCAAGCACTTTCGGGGCAGTTACCTCAACCGTGAACAACCCACGCGTGATTCAGTTTGCCCTAAAGCTGAATTTCTAGGTGCGCTAGTTTAGGTTCTGAACCTCGCGCAGATTGAGCAGGCCGTAACAAGCTTCGCTCAGTCTGCCCTCAAGTTTGCAATCGAAAACCTCGCCCGGTTATGAAGGGTCGACGGATGCATAAACTCACACTCATGTTTCTGCTGGTTTTTCTCGAGGCTCTTGCCGGCGGTCAAAAAATCAAAGTCATCGTCGATCAGGACGCCCGCGGGCCCGGGACCAGCGATCAGCAGGCAATTCTGGTTTTTCTGCAATCCGAAAAGTTCGACGTCCTCGGCATCACCACGGTCAGCGGAGATCAGTGGGTAAAAGAAGAGACGCAGCACGTTCTACGCCTGCTGGAGATTGCGAATCGCACCGACGTCCCGGTAATTCGGGGAGCCGAATTCCCCCTGCTCAATTCCAAGGAAGAAACGGAACGCTGGGAAGCCATTTATGGAAAGTTTGAATACAAGGGATGCTGGAC
>CATPBY010000273.1 GCA_955652845.1 uncultured Terriglobales bacterium
AATTCATGGGCGACGCCACCCAGGAGTCGCCCCAGCGCCTCCATCTTCTGGGTCTCCTGCAGTTGCTGCTCGGAGCGCTTCTCCAGGCTAGCATCGCGAACGCTGACAATCAGAAGGTCACGATCTCTGACTCGAAAACCGCGCGATGAGACTTTAATGGGTATGCGGCTCCCATCGCGGCGCTTGCCGCCGAACTCAGCGCTGGTAATGCCGCTTCGGTGCGCAACTTCGAGGGTCTCGGGAATTGCGAATTCGGCCCAACGTCGACCGTGTATCTCATAACTCTGGGAATATCCGAAAAGGCGAGCGAACGCCTGATTGACGTGGATGATACGGCCACTTTCACTGGACTCAACCACCGCCAGATTCGCGGGGCAGGCTTCTATGGCAGCCGCCAACACGATCGCGTCCGCACCTGCGTTTTCCTCGGGCCGAAATTGCGCCATCGCGCTCATAAATCTATGAAGCCTTTCCTGCTGCTGCGACCACCGGATCTAAGAGCATCCGCCATAACAGGCAGAGACGAAAGATGTGTGTCTGGCAAGCCGGTATCGAAAGGCAGAACCGCATACCGAATTGGGAACCGGCGCCCTACACCCGGTTCCCTTAGGTGCTCCTCATTCGGGAAGTGTAGGCAATAACACCGCAACCTGCTAAGGGCAGATGTCACACAAAGCTGTGATGGAAGAACAACGCGGAAGCCCACTGCCCTGTGGATGAGCAGGAAACAAGCTCAATAATCGGGAATGCTCGCTCGAATCGGATCGGCGAAATCAGGTGGGGCAAAGCCAGCAGCTGAAAAGCGGCGTTAAAAGTAGAACGGAGGAGCAACAATCTCAGGCTGCTCCTCCGGTAAATTGGTTACAAAAATTCCCGCGCGCGACTAATTTGACGATCCGCCGCCCATACCGGTCGGAGTCCTCTGCGATACATCTTCCGGTTGCACGATCACGCCGTCAAACGGAGTCGCAGCCACGAAATGTCCGTGCACTACGCTTACGCGGCGTAGCGGGTACCCGGAATCTGGCCCGCGCTGCCAGCTACGGCCGCCATCCTGGCTGGCGAAGACCACCCCGGTAGCGGTGCTCGTGGCCAGCAGGCGCTTGCCTGCCGAATCATAAGTGATCGAGCTGATGTGCTTGTCCGGAAGACCGTTTACCATGTGTTCCCAGGTAGCTCCGGAGTCGGAACTGCGGAATGCACCCTCTCGCGACGCTACCAGAATCTCGCCATCGGGCATGATCGCCACCCCCGAAAGACTGGTGACGTAGGATGACAACCTGGCTTGCTGCCAGCTGGTTCCGTCGTTGTATGACACCAGCACGTGGGTGCGAGTGGCGGCAACAATTAAATCTCCCCTCGCCTGTACTGAGACGAATTCGTTCTCGCCGAGTACCGGACCGCCGCTCCAGCTCTTACCCTGATTGAAACTGCTGAAAAGCCCCGCTGAAGTAGCGGCCAGCCAGCGCTTGGGCGTGATTTCAAGTTCGTTCACCCGCGCGTCGAGCACCGAACGGACGCCAGTTTTCAGGGCCACTTCAGTCTTCCTGGCGCCTTTCTTAACCGGGCGGAACGAAGTCTTTTCGTTGACGATAGTATTGATGGGACGCCATTCCGAGGCGTTTCGGTCGAGCATAAATACACCGCGGTTGGTGCCGGCAATCAGCGCGCCATTGCTGGTTTGCTTGAGTGCGAACACGTCCCTGCCTCCCAGACCAGAACTCTTCTGTTGCCAGTGCTGGCCGCCATCATGAGTGGAAAAAACTCCGCCGAACTCACGGTCATTCACCACTCCCACCAGCATGCTGTCAGGATCATTCTGATCCGCCAGAATGGAGGTAACGTAGCGGTGTGTGTAACCGTGGTTCGATGGCAGGAATGTCTGGGCTCCATCATCGCTGGCCATTACGCCGCTGCGATCGGTTGCCAGCAGCACGCGATTAGGGTTGCGCGGATCGACTAGCACATCGTTAACTACGACTTCAGAATTGCTGACCCGTTTCCAGGTCTTGCCCGCATCTGCAGTTCTCCAAAGACCTTCCGTGGTACCAGCGTAGACCGTGGCGGGATTGACCGGGTCCTGCTTCAGGACACGAGTGCGCCGCGCCGAAAACGGAATTCCCTGCAGCTTCTGGAACAGCTCGCCGGCGCTGTCGCTCTTATAGATTCCCGAGCAGGCGCTGGCAAACACTACCGATGAATTTGTGGCATCAACGATAATCGAGAAGACGTCGGAGTCATCGATCATACCTTTGTTAATGTGATGCCAGCTGGCGCCGCCATCCGCTGTTTTCCAGGCCAGGTGCCAGGTGCCTGCGTATACCACATCAGGATTTTTTGGATCAACGGCCGCCGATTCGATGTTCTTGATTTCGGGATTTGAGGTAGAGATCCGTACCCAACTGTCGCCGCCATCCAGGCTGCGGAAAACGCCATCCAGTGCGCCCGCTACAAGCACATTCGAATCGGATGCCGACATCACCATGGCACGAATGGATTTTCCATGCATGGCAGGAAGTGCTTCCCAGTTCTTGCCACCATCACGGGAGCGAAACAGATCGCCGGCCTGCTGGTTCTCTACACTCCAGGCGGAAGCGAAGATTTGTTTAGGGTTGCGTGGATCAATCGCGATGTGGTCGAGCACATAATCGTCGCCGCTGCCCAGATGCGCGAAGCGCGACCAGCTATGTCCGCCATCCTCAGAGGAAAAAATACTCCCCGTACTCGTGCCCAGCAAAATGTGGTCGGAATTTCGAGGATCGTAAGTCAGGCTGCGCACGTCCCCCCCGTCCGGACCTAAGACCGCCCATTGGGTAGCCCATACGGTGGAAGCGCATAACAGGCAAAGCACTAGTGTAATCAGATACTTACGCGAGATAATCCAAATCGCCACCGGATTCATAGGCAAATTTTCCCCTGACAAACGAGTGTAGTCAACCGGGTCAGAGTGACAGCGTAACCCAACCCGATCAAGTTACGTAAGGGAGGGAAAGACGCAGGCCGGTCGGGTTTTAACCCCGGCCGGCCCCTGTCCTTGGAAGGCACACCTTAGTTAGTTACGTTATCTTGCCTTGGGTTTTGCGCCGCCCCTCTTCTTGGCCGGGGCCGGGTGATCGGGAACTGCTTTTACCACACCCTCGTTCACCGTTTGAGTGCCCTCGCCTGAGAACGTCGCCCCTGCAGGAACTACCCAGTACTCAGCGGTCTTGGTTCCTCCGCTGCCCGTCCGCACCTCAATACGGCTGGGATCAATTCCCTGCTTAGCCTCACCACCAGTGAGATAGGCCTTAGAATCGACGGCGCGTTCTGCCGCCAGATTCTTACGCCTCTCCGACGGTTCAGCGTTGCCGACGATTACCAGCTTATTGTCAGCGTTCTGCTGCAGGTTTTTCGCGACGTCGTCGAGAATGGCCTTGCAGGTGTTATCCACGCGCCAGGGCTTCTTCTCATTGGGGAAGTCGCATTGGCTAAGCTTGCTGGCCTGCGGTGGCGGCGGAGGTGGAACCTCCACGTTCACCTCGGTCGAAGCCGATGTGGTCAAACCGCGTGAGTCGGTACAGGTGGCATTGACGGTGATAGGTCCGGCTGACGCTCCGGTGGTGTTCAGCGTTGCTGTAGTTCCATCGCCGGAAACCGTACCGCCGGTCGCTGTCCAACCACTCACCGTGACCGGCACACCGTCCTGGCTGGTGCAGGTGCATGTCAGGTTCGAAGTCGCACCCGCCTGAACTGAGGTCGGACTGGCGGAGCATGACATGGTCGGTGGATTCTTGGGCGGCTCTTTCACGCTGAAATTTGCTGTACAGCTGGTTTCCCCGCCCTTCTTCATCTTGCGATCGGCAATGTGTGCCGTAACCGTGTAGCTTCCACCGGCCAGACCGTTGGTATCGATGTTGGCGGTATTCTCTTTGCTTGAAACTTTTCCGCCGCTGCTCGTCCAGGTATAAGTCAGATCATGCTTAGGGTTGAAATTGCTCCCCGTGGCTGTCGCAGTCACTGGTTCCCCAACCATGACTTCGCTGGGCTGCACTGTGCAACTGGCAGTGGGTGCAACCTCCGGGGCCCCACCTACGTAAAACAGGATGCCCGTCCGCAAGCGAGCTCCACCCCAGTTCGGACGCCTTTCCTCAGTTTGGCCGGGCGGAACAACATTGCTGAAGTTTTCCGGAACCCATTGGTAGTCCGCTTCGAACAGACGAATGCCGAAGTGGCGATTCACGGGAATATCGATCCCGCCACCCAAAACTGCGCCAATCCGATTATGCACACCGCTGACCGGATCGTTCAGCCGATTCCATCCGAATAGCGTATGAATAAAGTAATTGACGTCCTCGGTTCTCCAGGTAAGCCGGGGCCCGATAGTCAGGGTCTCAATGTTATTGACCACCTTACCGAAGTTCGCTCCGGCGTCAGCCTCCAGCGCCAGGC
This sequence comes from uncultured Terriglobales bacterium, assembly GCA_955652845.1. Classification (GTDB taxonomy): domain Bacteria; phylum Acidobacteriota; class Terriglobia; order Terriglobales; family Acidobacteriaceae; genus JABCYV01. Next base: position 4,429 of record CATPBY010000273.1, read on the forward strand.
TCCTGGTAAAGTTATAGGCAAAGGCAAAACCGGCGCCCCTAGGCATTCCCCCGATGTTTTGAAACTGCAGAGGAATCGACCCAGGCACAGGCACCTTGCCTTGTGGGTCCAGCCACTGATAACCGATAAAAATATCGGCTTTAGGCGTTTGTTCTTGCGCCAATGCGGCAACTGGCGACAGAAGCATTGCAACGACGATTATCGCGGATATGCGCAAACACACCGCACTCCGGCTACTATTCTTGCTGAGACGTGACATGCAATCCTCCGGAAACTGGCGGGTCCACCTCGTGTAACAGCGCCATGTCGAAATCGCAATGGCGCGGACAGAATTCCCGCATGGATACTTTCGAGATGTAGGCCATTAAAACCAATAAGCCTTGGAACAACAAACTTTAACCTAACGGTTGGCAGTCGGCATATTATTCGCAGGGTTCCTGCAGAGTCAACTAGGACAAAACCCCAATCTGAACTCGAGACGGCTCTAGGAACAACTATCCGAGGGTAATCTCACATTGATATTGGAACTGTGGTCGGAACAGGTCAATTTGCCATGAGAAGCCGAACAGTGCTTCGGAGGCTTGCGGCGAATCAATTCAGCCTCAATAATGATTGGAAGGGCCGCCTGAACCCATGAGCGAGGAAAAGGTACTGATCGTTGAAGACGAGGAAAATGAGCGGACAGGCCTGGCTGAGCTGGTCTCCGCATGGGGCTACCGCGCCGAAACCGCGAAAGACGGGGCGGAGGGCATAGAGAAGATAGCTGCCTGGTCCCCTTCCATCATTGTGACGGACATGAAAATGCCGCGAATGGGAGGCTTGGAGCTGCTTGAAAAGCTCGCCTTGGACGACCAGACACGGGCCGTCATCGTTGTGACGGCTCAAGGCACTATCGACAGCGCCGTGCAAGCCATGCGGATGGGGGCCTACGATTACATCACCAAACCAATTGACACCGCCCGCTTACGCACCATTCTGCAGAATGCTTCCACGCTGCTGGGGACGCGCGTGGAACTGGAGGTCACGCGCCGGAAGTTGCGCGATGCAGGCTCGCTCGGCAGCCTGGTGGGACCGTCCAAGAAGATGCAGGAGATCTTTCGCCTGATTGAGATGGTGGCTCCCAGCACCGCCTCAGTGTTGATTACAGGAGCCAGTGGCACCGGCAAAGAACTTGTTGCCCGCACGGTCCACGAACTCAGTCCCCGTCGCAACAAACCTTTCGTTCCCATCAATTGCGCCGCTATTCCTGAAACGCTGATCGAGAGCGAGATCTTCGGTCACGAAAAGGGCGCCTTCACGGGCGCGCTGGAGCGGCGCACAGGTTGCTTTGAACTGGCCGAAGGCGGAACCTTATTGCTCGATGAGATCGGCGAAATGCCGGTCGCGACTCAGGCCAAGCTTTTGCGGGTGCTCGAAGATCGGAAGCTGCGGCGCCTCGGAAGCAAAGTCGAGACCACGGTCGACGTTCGCGTGCTTGCGGCCACCAACAAGGTCCCAGAGGATGCGGTAGCCCGCGGTGAACTACGGAATGACCTTTACTACCGCCTGAACGTATTCAACATCCACATGCCGCCCCTGCGTGAGCACAAAGAAGATGTTCCGGATCTGGTGCAGACGCTTCTCGGCGAAATGAGCGCCAAGCATGGACGAAAAGTCGCAGCCGTCAGCGAGGCAGTGCTGAACTTATTTCGCAACTACTCGTGGCCTGGCAATGTACGGGAGCTGCGGAACACGCTGGAGAGGGCGGTGATCGTCTGCGATAGCGCCGTGGTCGAAACCAAACATTTGCCGCCGGGGTTCGGATTGTCCACCGTCCGTCCTGCCGTCGATGATCCGGACGCCATACGCCTTGGCGTTGGCACCACGGTCGGGGAGGCTGAAAAGATGCTGATCCTGAAGACGCTTGAGGCAACCAGCAACAATAAAACCCGGGCCGCCGATATTCTCGGAATCAGCCTGAAAACTCTGCATAACAAGCTGAAGGAATATGGCAGCGCCGCGGCTGAAGCGGCATCCGTCAAGGAAGGATG
>CATPBY010000274.1 GCA_955652845.1 uncultured Terriglobales bacterium
ACGATATGGTGATTCACCTCATCGCTAAGGTTGGGATGCGGCGCGAATGATGCTGCCTGGGCCAAGGAAAGCTCACCTTCTGGTCACAGTATAAACATGGAGAGCAATTTGATTCGCCGTTTGGAAAGCCGATAGCAGGACGACGGCTATTGCACCTTCGCGTACTCCGCCTTGGCTTCCTTCAGGATGGGGATGTCGGGGTCGGCGTCTTTCCAGAGGGCGAAGAAGTCTTGGTAGGCTGTTTTCGATTTGGCGGTGTCGCCAGAGAGGGTGTAGGCGCGTGCCAGGCCAAGGTGGGCCAGCGCACCCAGTGGGTAGTTTATAGTGACGCCTCGGTGGTCGAGAAACTTCTGGAACTCCGAGACTGCGGCCGCGCCGTTGCGTGCTATCAATTGGGCCTGTCCCCTGATGTAGACGGGATACATCGTCCCCAACTGGAATTGTGGCGGTACGCCTAACTCATAGGGAGCGGCGGCCTCCAGAAACACGAGGGCTTGGGTGGAATTGTTGGCGGCCAGTTCCATTGCTGCCTTGATGGTTGGCAGCCAGTAGACCTTCAGGACCGTTTGCGACGGGTAGCTCTTTTCCAATTCTTCAACAATTGCTTTTGCCCGAGAGGTTTCGCCGACTCGCGAGAGCGTCAGAGCAGAAAGCAGTTTCACGTCCCGGCCTGGAGCCAGCGTGAGAGCTGCCGCAACGGCTTGCTTTGCAGCCACGGGGTTGCCAAACTCTGCGTCCCGCAAAGCAGCGTTCACTTGCCACATCGCAGCCGTCTCTCTCGAATCGGCGCGGACGGCCGCATCCACTGCACGCCGGGAAAAGTCCCGCGCTTTCGTCAGCCGTCCATGGTACGCCTCGGTATCGGATTGGAACGAGAGCAAGAGGTCTTCATCTCCTGGCTTGCCCGAGGCCCAACCAACTTGCCGCTCCATTTCTTGTGTATCGCCCTTGAGGAAAGCTAATTCATAGATGGCTTGATGCAGGAAACCACCATCTAGCTTGCGCTCCTGGGCCTGCTCGATCGCTTTCTTGGCGCCATCCAGACGGTTAAGTGCAAAATAGCTGATTGCCAGGTTGCCATAAGCAATTACGGTGTTCGGTTCCAGGCCTAGGGACTCATTGATTTGGGACACGGCTTTCTCGTACTGTCCAAGGATGTTGTAGGTATCTCCCAAGTTGCCAGGAGGCACCGAATCTTGCGGATAGCTTTTGGCCCACAGCTCGTAAACTTGGCTGGCCTGTTCTAGCTCCCCGGTCACATAGGAGTAGTACAAGGAAGTGATACGGTATTTTTCCCGTTCGCTTACTCGATCGCGCAGACTATAGGCTTTCTTGGCATTTTCCGCGGCTAGACTGGCTTGTCCGAGATTGATGTATACCACTGCCAGACCGGCATAGGCTACGGCGAAATTGGGATCGAGTTCGAGAGCGCGTTTGTAGAACGGGATAGCTTCTGCCTCTCCTTTTGTGCGGAAAGTCGTTACTCCCATACTGTAGGTTTTCAGTGCTTCCAGCGAAGGCGTCGTTGCTTCAACCGGAACGTCGAATTTCTGAATAGAAGCAAGTGATTCGCCCAGTTTGCCCCGCAGACTGTACGCCGCCTTATCCAGTGCTTTCAGCACGTCCTGCTTGGTCGCAGCTTCCTCCTGTTCTTTGGCTAGAGTGTCGCCGCTGCTGCAACCGACTGCATCCACGCCGATTACATACTGCCCGCCCAAGTTTGAAATTGATCCTAATATTATTGCCTTGCTACCCGTTCGCACGCAAAGTTCTCGCGCGATATCGCGTGTGATACGTTCATTGGACGTGTGACCCATCAGGTGCAGCGTTTCCTCCACCCTGCGGTCAGAAAGAATGTTGAGAAAGGGAGATTGTCCAAGCTGTACCGCCAACGCCTGCTTCAGGGCACCGTCAAAGACAGCATCTCCGGTGGTGTTGTCGAAGTCGGCCAGGACGACGGTGTCTTTCTCGGTGAGCTTCGTTGCCGAGCGCGAACGGAAGTAGAGAGCGCCGCCAATCAGGGCGGCCACAATCAGCGCGGCGGCGGGAACAAGAATTTTCAGGCGTCCGCTCTTTTGTTGCTCCGAATTTATAGCCGACACCGCAGCCGAAGCCGACTTCTGTTTGTCGCTGGACGGACGAGTCGTGCCGGAACTCTTGACTGCTTCCGCTTCTTCTTCCGCATTCTCCGCCACCGGCACCGCTGACCGACTGGACTCTGTCTCGCGCTTTAGCCGCTTCACATCCGTGCGAATGTCCGCGGCGTGCTGGTAGCGCAGATCGCGGTCCTTTTCCAGCGCCTTGTTAATGATCTCTTCCAGCTTGGCTGGCAGGTCAGGGTTTAGACGCACCGGGGCGACCGGACTCTTGTGCAAGATCGAATCAAACAGATTCGCCGTAGTGTCGCCGCGAAATGGCTGCTTGCCGGTTGCCATTTCGTACAAGACCGCGCCGAAGGAAAACAAATCCGTGCGGGCGTCCAGTTCTTTCCCCCGCGCCTGCTCCGGGGACATGTACGCCACCGTGCCAACCGCAGTTCCTGGGCTCGTCAGGTCTTTCCCCCCAACTCCGGTTTGCGTGGCGTCGGCGGACGATACCGCAGCAGTCCCAGCGACCTTGGCCAGTCCAAAGTCGAGGATCTTGGCATGGCCACGTTCGGTCACGAAGATATTCGCTGGTTTGATGTCGCGATGGACAATGCCCTTGGCATGCGCCGCATCGAGCGCATCGGCTATTTCGA
>CATPBY010000275.1 GCA_955652845.1 uncultured Terriglobales bacterium
GGAAGCAGTCTCAGCCTTCTGGCCATCGACATTACCGGATTCCGCGCCATCAACGCCAAATGCGGAGTGATGGAAGGAGACAGAATCCTGGTCGAGTTTGCCCGCACGCTGCGGACAGTGTTCCGTGGTGGGGACGTGGTTTCCGGCAGGGAGGCGACGAATTTCTGATTGTGATGCCGGAGACCACGGAAGAGCAGGCTGATTTCCCCATCCAGCGCCTGATTCGCGACACCGAACTGTGGAATCTCAGTAATAAAAAGAACTACGAGCTCTCATTCAGTTGGGCGCTGGCGCCGTACGTCACGGGAACAGACTCCGAAGGCGCGCTGCGTGCGGTAGACCGTAAACTCTATTCCAGAAAGCATAACCTCGTGCCAGTGTTCTAGCCGGTGGCGGATTGCGAAAGCTCGGTAGCCGCCGGACCATCAATCATCCAGATCAAGCGGCCACCGATCGGATGCACTTTCTGCGCAGGCAAGTTCGAGTTACCGCTTTCCAATACCTCACGCACAATTGCAGCCTTATCCGCGCCGCTGGCAAGAAACATTACACAAGCGGCGTGATTCAGAACTGGAAGCGTGAAAGTGATGCGGTAGCTCTGGAACTTATTCACCCAGGGCGCGATCACCAGCCGCGCATTCTCCTCGAGCGCAGAAGAATCAGGAAAAAGAGAAGCGGTGTGTCCCTCGGGTCCAGTGCCGAGAATGATGAGATCGAACCTGGGGAATTCTCCGGCTGGCAAATGAAAGAATGTCCTCAAGGTTTGCTCATAGGAGCGAGCCGCGGCGTCCGCGTCTTTTTCCTCGGAGGGAATGCGGTAGACATTTTGGGCAGGCACCTGGATCTTAGACAATAAAGCTTCATTCGCCATGCGGTAATTGCTCTCAGGACTATCCGGAGGAACATGTCGCTCATCTCCCCAGAAAAAGCAAACCTTGTCCCAGGAGATCGATGGCATGGTTGCCAGCAATGAATAGAGACCCTTAGGTGTGGAACCGCCCGACAAGGCAACGCAAAACCTGCCACGTCGATCCACAGCAGCCGACGCCAGCGTGGCGAACTCTTCAGCCGCGGCCGCAAACAAACCAGCGGAGGTATTCAGCACACGAATTTCGGGTTTGGAGGGCACGCCGGATTCGCTCACGCGGCAGCTCTGACTGCCGCGCAACGCGCCGCACCCAGCAGAGCTGTCTTTTCGTTGATAACGACCTTTACAGGAATCGATTCAAGCAGAGTCTGCATCCGGCCTTTGCCTACAAATGCCTGCATGAATAACGGTCCGGCAAGTTTGGGCAGCATCTTGGGCGCGATGCCACCGCCCAGAAAAATTCCTCCCGTGGCCATGGTTTTGAGCGCAAGGTTTCCCGCCTCCGCTCCATAAATCGAAATAAAAAGATCAAGGGCCTGTTCGCTCAACGGGCACCTGCCCTCAATGGCGGCCTGGGAAATCGCTGCGGCCGGGTCATTATGCGTCATCTCATCGGTCAACCATTTCGGAACTGTGCCGCGCCCGGTGTCGCGCAGAAAATGAAATACGTTCACTAGTCCCGGGCCGGATACCACGCGCTCATAGCTGACGTGGCCGTGCCGGGTTCGGAGATAGTTGAGTAAATCTACCTCCAGATCATTTCGCGGAGCAAAATCGGTGTGCCCTCCTTCAGAGGCAAAGACGTGATGCTTTGATCCGTCCCAAAACATGCCGGCCTCACCCAGTCCAGTCCCAGCAGCAATCACCGCCTGGTTTCCGGTGGGATTTCCCTTCACCTGATTCAGCGTGACTACGTCTTCGGGGTCGAGCGCTGGGATGCCCCAGGCGCTCGCTTCGAGATCATTAATCAGCAGGGCCTTGCGAATTTTAAGCTCATCAGCCAGGCGCTTGGCTTCAATTGTCCAGGGAAGGTTCGAAGCTTCCACGCGCCCGTTGCGAACCGGTCCGGCGATGCCGAAGCAGGCAGTGTCCGGATGGACATTACTGGCATGGACGAATTTAGCGACAATCTCGTCCAGGCCGGCATATTCGCGGCTGGGAAAGACAGAGGCGGAAATCAGGCTGAAGTGGCCGTCAACAACATCGAAGAAGGCGAGCCTGGCGTTCGTACCTCCAATGTCGCCTGCCAGGATCATTTCTCGGCGTTCCTCCAATGACGGCCGTCCCGTTCCAAAAGGTCGTCAGCTTCTTTGGGTCCCCACGTACCAGCTGCATAATTAGGAAAATTGCGGGGCGGCAGGGCTTTCCATACATCAAGCGCCGGACTCACCACGCACCAGCCAGCTTCGACCATGTCAGCCCGCTGAAAGAGCGTGGCGTCGCCGATCATGCAGTCATGCAACAGGCGCTCGTAGCCGGTGCTGGCCTGCGAACCGAAGTAGTCCTGATACTGGAAGCTCATGTCGACCGCGCCCAGCCGCATGGATGGCCCGGGAACTTTGGCCGCAAAGCGCAACGAAATGCCTTCTTCGGGCTGAATGTGCAGCACCATCTGGTTGGGCATCAGCGTATCCACTGGCGTGTCACGAAAAAGCACCAGGGGAGCACGGCGGAACTGGATGACGATGTGAGTGTGGCGGGCAGGCATGCGCTTTCCGGTGCGAAGATAAAAAGGGACGTCGGCCCAGCGCCAGTTATCAATCGACAGTTTCATGGCCACAAATGTTTCGGTCTTGGAATCTTCCGGGACACCGTCCTCGCCGCGATAGGCCGGCACTCGTTCTCCGCCGATGAAACCCTCGCCGTATTGACCGCGAATGGTGCGACTTAATACATCCTCTGCGCTCAGCGGCTGAATGGCGTGCAGGATTTTGGCCTGCTCATCGCGCACCGCGTCCGCATGGAAGGAAACCGGAGGTTCCATGGCAGTGAGACTGATCAGTTGCATGATGTGGTTGGGAACCATGTCGCGCAGAGTTCCAGCCTGATCGTAATAACTGCCGCGCTGTTCTACGCCCACGGTTTCACTGACCGAAATCTGGATATGATCGATGTAACGGCGATTCCAGATGGGCTCGAAAATACCGTTGGCGAAACGCAGAGCCAGAATGTTCTGGACCGTTTCTTTGCCCAGATAATGATCAATGCGATAGATCTGTTTTTCACCCGCCACGCGCAAAAGCTGCTTGTTAAGAGCCCGGGCTGATTCCAGGTCATGGCCGAAAGGCTTCTCAATGATCACCCGCCGCCACTGCTGATTCTTTTCTTCCATGAGTCCAACGGCGGACAGTTGCTCGACAATCGGCCCGAAATAGTTTGCCGACGTTGCCAGGTAATACAAATGATTGCCGTGGGTGGAGTGGTCGCGGTCTACTTTGTCGAGAAAATCCTTGAGCTGCGAAAAGAGGTTCTTGTCATCAAAGTCGCCGGCAAAATAATACAAACGGCGAACAAACCATTCCCATACATCGGAGTCGACCTTTTAGGTGGCAAATTCCCTGATGTCTTCTGTGGCTTTCTTGCGGAAGTCGTCGTTGGACATTTGCGCGCGTGCCACTCCCACCACGGCAAATTCGCGGGAGAGCAGTTCGCTTTTGGCCAGGTTATAGAGAGCTGGGATAAGCTTGCGGCGCGTGAGATCGCCGGCTGCCCCGAAGATCACCATGGCGCACGGGTCACCCAGCCTCCCGACCTTTTGTTGCATTACCGGCGTCACCTCTGTCTGGGCCATTGCCTACCCTCGTCGAAAAAATTGCTGGAATCTTACGCGGTTTTCCTGGCGGCTGCCTTCGGTTCCACATGTCCACCAAACTTCTGCCGCATGGCGGAGAGCACTTTTTCCGCAAAGGTATGTTCCTGACGTGAACGGAAACGGGTAAATAAAGCCGCTGAAAGAACGTCGACCGGAACCGCTTCATCAATGGCCGCTTGAATGGTCCAGCGGCCCTCGCCGGAGTCCTGGACAAAACCGGTATATTCCGACAGCGTAGGATTCTCCGCCAGCGCCATGGCGGTCAAATCCAGCAGCCACGAACTGACAACGCTGCCCCGGCGCCACACTTCGGCGATGTCGGCGAGGTTGAGATCATAGCGATAGTCCTCCGCGACGTCCTTGCTGGTGGCGTTGCGAAAAATGTCGAAGCCTTCGGCGTAGGCCTGCATCAGCCCGTATTCGATTCCGTTGTGCACCATTTTTACGAAGTGCCCCGCGCCCGAGGGACCGCAGTATATGTATCCATCTTCGGCTGTTCCCGGCATCTTTTCGCGCCCCGGAGTCCTTGGAATGTCGCCTCGGCCGGGCGCCAGTGTCTTGAAAACCGGATCGAGGAGCTGAACTGCTTCTTTAGGTCCGCCGATCATCATGCAGTAGCCGCGATCAATACCCCAGACTCCGCCGCTGGTGCCCACATCGACGTAATGGATGCCTTTTTCTTTAAGCTGCTTGGAGCGACGGACGTCGTCCTTGAAGTACGAGTTTCCGCCGTCGATCAGAATGTCACCCGCCTGCATACGCTGGGATAATGCCTGCACGGTCTGCTCAGTAGGCCCGCCCGCCGGCACCATCAACCATGCAATACGGGGCTTGCCTAATTTGCTGGCAAAATCATCGAGAGATGCTGATGCGACGGCGCCTTCGCCAGCCATCTGCTTCACATTATCGGCGCTAAGGTCTGTGACCACCAGTTCATGGCCGCCGCGCATCAGGCGCCGCGTCATGTTGGCGCCCATTCTGCCCAGGCCCACCATTCCCAGTCGCATAACCGCTCCTTATCCGCTGTTAAATCGTTTCCGTAGAGTCCGCCGCCAAGTACCCAGTCTACAGACATCGGGACACAGAGGGAAATTCAGTTCAAGGCTGAACGGAAAGCCGCCGCCAGCCTGGTGAGGCCCGATTCCAGATCTTTGCCCAGGTGGACCCGCAATGCACGTCGGCCACGCTCGGCGAGGACCTGGAAATCTCCACGGGCCTGTGCGGCCTTGACCACGCCGAAGGTGTACTTCTGCCCGGGAACCGGCAAGTCCGCGGCGTCATCGCAGGTAACCTGCAGGATGACCCCGGTGTTCGGTCCGCCTTTGTACGCCTGACCAGTGGAGTGGAGAAAGCGCGGGCCGAATTCCAGGCAGGTGGCTACACGCTTTTTGGCGCGCAAAGCGAGACGCAGTTCCTGCAAGCGGGATTCATGCTCGGAGTTCATCTGAATGTAGGCGAGCAGCGCAAAATAGTCGCCCGCTCCAAGGCGATTCAGATGAGCGCGAAGATATCCGGCCAGGGATTTGTCGTTGCCCGCAAGCTTGGCTAACGCGTCCGCATTCTTGCCATCGGTGAACAATCTGATGCCGTTCTCGTCAAGGATTGGTTTCTCGGCAGGAAGGGAACCGGTCTTTTCATATGCCGAAGTCAAATCTCGCGTGGCAATCTTGCTGGCTTCCACGTCAGGCTGATTGAACGCGTTGATGCCGATAATCGATCCGGCAACGGCGGTGGCGATTTCCCAGCGGAAGAATTCCTGTCCCAAGTCGTAGTTATCGCCGACGGTAATGCGGACAACCGGTTGCCCTGCCTGCTCCAGAGCGGCGACCTTGGCGTCCTGCGCCGCGTCTGGAGCGGTATCCAGTCGCACGTAGGCAAAGATGCGATCGTTGCCGTAGGCGTCCGGAGACCCTAAGTCTTCGCGATCAACGGGAATGACGCCTTTGCCCTGCTTGCCCGTAGATTCAGCCAGCAGTTGCTCGAGCCACGCGCCCAGGTCGAAGATTCCGGGTGAAGTGATGAGGGTGACTTTATCGCGGCCACTTTTCGCCGCGGCGCCCAGTATGATTCCGAGGACTACGCCTGGATTCTGATCCACCGGGACACAGGAGGCACAGGCCTCGACCATCTCTTCCGTGCGGTCAAGAAGCTTGGCGATATCGAGACCCATCAGCGCAGCCGGCACCAGGCCGAAATTTGATAAAGCAGAATAGCGGCCGCCTATGCTGGGCAAGCCGTAGAAGATGTGACGGAAGCGGTCCGCCTCAGCAACTTGCTGCATCTTCGATCCGGGATCGGTGATGGCGATAAAGCGGCTTCCCGCCTTTTCGGCGCCCAGCAATTGCTTCACCTGCTCGAAGAAGTATTGCTTGAAAATATTCGGCTCCAGAGTTGTGCCCGATTTACTGGAGACCACAAACAGAGTCTTCGCTAAACCCACTTTGCTCTGGATCGACTTGATCTGAGCCGGATCGGTCGAATCGAGAACATGTAATTCGGGAAAGCCGGCAATCTTGCCGAAGGTCATGCGCAGAACTTCGGGGCAAAGGCTGGAACCGCCCATGCCGAGCAGAAGGACGCCGGTAAAGCCTTCCGACTTGACCTCATCCGCCAATTGACGCAATTTCTGGCTGTGAGCAATCTGGTCCTGGGTGATGCCGAGCCAGCCCAGCCAGTTGGCCTCGTCGGAGCCTGTCCATAACGAAGCGTCGCGCTGCCAGAGGCGACGGACTTTTCCGGCGGCGCGCCAGTCATCGATGTTTGTCTTGACGGAAGCGGCAAGCGTGTCCGGCAACTTGTAAGTTTGCTGGCTGACTTTGGGACTGACCGCGGACTTGGAATTCTTTTCTACTGCTTCCAGAAGTTTGTCGAAAGCCTCGGCGAACAATCGCACGCCATCGTCCGTCAGTTTGTCGGTTACTTCGTCAATCGAGATTCCCATTCCCGCAAGCGTCTTCATGGTTTGCCTGGCAGCATCCAGATTTTCAGTCAGGCTGGCGCGCGGGTGCCCGTGATCGCGGAAGGCATCGAGAGTGGCAGGTGGGATGGTGTTTACGGTGTCTGCACCGATCAGCTCTTCGACATACATCACATCGCTGTACTTGGGATTTTTCGTGCTGGTGCTGGCCCAGAGAACGCGCTGGGTTTGAGCGCCCTTGGCGGCAAGGCGCTTCCAGCGGTCGGTACTGAATATTGCCTGGTAGCTCTCGTAGGCCAGTTTGCCGTTCGCAATCGCGACTTTGCCTAAGATGCTCTTCAGTTGCACCTGTTCGCGCGGATCTTTGGAAGTTTTGAGGCGGTCTCCGACGATGGAGTCGACCGAATTATCGATGCGGCTGATGAAGAAGCTGGCCACGCTTGCCAACCGGCTGATGTCGCCTCCGCGAGTTGCGAGTTGTTCCAAACCGGCGACGTAGGCTTCAGCCACTTTTTCGTAAACTTTCTGAGAGAAGAGCAAAGTGACATTAATGTTGATGCCTTCGCTGATCAATTGCTGGAACGCAGGAATGCCTTCCGCCGTGCCGGGAACTTTGATCATCACGTTCTCTCGTGCCACCGCCTGCCACAATCGCCGCGCCTCCGCAAGAGTGCCCTGAGTATCGCGAGCGAGATAAGGAGAGACTTCAAGGCTGACGTAACCATCGCGGCGCTTCGAGCTCTCGTATACCGGGCGAAGAAGATCGGCAGCATCCTGAATATCGCGAATAGCCAGAATCTCGTAGCGAGCTTTGGCGTCAAGGTCAGTCTTCGGCTGCAAGGACTTCAAAAGGTCAGCATAATCAGTGCTGCCGGCAATGGCCTTTTCGAAGATTGCCGGATTCGAGGTCATGCCGCGAAGGCCGTCTTCATCGATCAGGCGCTTCAGTTCGCCGCTGGTGATGAGATTGCGCCGGATGTAGTCCAGCCAGACTGACTGACCATAGTTCAGAAGATCCTTGAGGGGATTAGTGGCTTTGGCAGTTTCAAGAATTCCGGTCGACGTCATAATGCACCTCATTGTTACAGATATTTCATTACCAACTATTTCGCTCGCGCGATGGCTTCGCGAGCCGCAGCCACAACGTTCTCTGTGGTAAAGTCGAATTTCTTCAGCAGGTCCTTTATTGGCGCGGAAGCTCCAAATCTGTGCATTCCGATAGCGATTCCGGTTGGGCCCAAGTAGCGTGACCAGCCGAACGTGGATGCCGCCTCCACCGAGACCCGCGCCTTCACGCCCGGCGGCAGCACCTGATTGCGATAAGCCTCGTCCTGGCGTTCAAAGAGATCCCATGAAGGCATGCTGACCACGCGCGCCTTGACGCCTTGCGACTTGAGCTGTTCGTAGGCCTCCACGCACAGACAGACTTCGCTTCCGGTTCCCATCAGGATCACGTCCGGCTTGCCGTCATCCGCATCCGCCAAAACGTAGGCTCCTTTAGCCACGCCTGAAGCGGGGCCATACTTTGACCGATCGAACGTAGGGACGGCC
>CATPBY010000276.1 GCA_955652845.1 uncultured Terriglobales bacterium
GCCATGAGAAGTGAGGGGCCGCCACGTCAATGCCCAGGGGATTTTCCAGATATTCGCAACGCAGGCGGACCGGCGTGGCAGAAATGGCCGACGCTAAAACAACAACCGCTGTGACTACACTCAGTAATCTGACGGTCTTCACCTGTTCCTCCTGAGACGGGACCGGAGTGATCCACCGATCGGCCGACAATGGTTTTCGTTCTTTTCGAACGACGAGATACTGCGCGCTGGCCCATACGCAGACGGCGGGGATGATTTCACCGGGACAATCACGGTGTCAACCAACGACCTCAGAACGTCAAGCGTTTCGCTGTGTGAAAGGCCACACGATGCTCAGAGAAAGAAACGGAAAGACGTAAGATGACGGCTCAACGCGTTGGTTCATGCTCAAAGTGACTTGAGACGGGCCGCCCTACGAACTCTGCCTACTGCCAATTCTGTTTCGCAGGGCGGAATGCAAGACCCGGAGACTTTCAGCCGCGGAAGTTCACGTCAACACACTTGAACGCACTCCATTCCCAACAACGCGCCCAGTTTTTTCAGTTTGCTCGAAATGTGCCCCACTCCCACGGCACAGTGGTGGGCCGGTCCATGCACATTCCATTCATTGAGGAACTTTCTTGCGCCAACAGAAAAGCGGTATCGACTGTTGGTGTTACCGATTTCGAGAATTGGCCCGGGCACCGACTCTCCCTTCGCCAATAGGAGTTTGAGTTTGCCGTCCACAGTCTGTACTACCGACAGCAAGGTCACTGGTCCATGCTTGACCGACATTTCCACCGACAGCCCCCGTCCGACCTTGCCGTGGTACACCGCCAGTGGACGGACCTTCGTCTTTCCTTCCGCGATCGCGATATGACCCGGACCGTCGTGTCCCATCAATACAACATCGTCCTTGTAGTCGACCGCATAGTATTCGGTAAATGAGCCGCCGGCCCCGAACGAATCCATAATCTTCATGGCTTGCGCATTCTTGATTTCGTATTCCCCCGCGACAGGAATTCCCCGCGAGGTGAGCAGGCTCGTTCCCAGAATGATGGAACTGATCGCATCCTCATTCTCGGGACTTCCCACTCCCATGTGGTAATAAGCAAGCGATCCGAGCCGATGCATTTCGACCAGTCTGTCGAGTGCAACGGAGGTGCGGGCTGCGCGCTGCAGTTCCTCAGCAGAACAATCTGCCTGCACGTCGAAAGAAGTTTTGAATTCCCCAACTCTGCGGCTGACATCAACGTCGCCCACATCGCGCCGCAACGCCGCCAATTCCTCCACTTCGAGAATCTCGATATGTCCGCCGAAATAGGCGCACTGCTGCGTGAGATCCGAATAGATGTCCAGCATTCCTCCGTAGTAGTTGCCCATGACGCCCAGGCGATTGTGCTCCATCACGTGGGCGACGCGGGCAGCTTCGATCCACTCTCTAATCTCGTCCCAGGCAACCGGATCGTTTTTCAGCATTCCGGTCACTTGGAAGAATGGAATCCGGCAACGGTTGAAAACGTTTGCGATTTCGGGAACCGGGCAAGCCTGGCAGTATGCCAACCACTCCCCTGTCATCTTGGTACGATCTCCGAGGTGATTGAAATGTTCATAGTCGATCGCCGGCGCGGGCGAAAGATTGAGAATAATCACCGGCACCTTAGCGCGACGCACAGCGGGAAGAACGGTCGAGGAAAGGGCGTAGGTCGTGACATATAAGAAGATGAGGTCCACGTCCGCTTTGCGGAATTCGTGCCCGGCCGTAAAAGACTTTTCCGGGGTGTCAATCAACCCTAAGTTGATCACACGCACCCCACAACTCTCGAGTTGGCGGGCAACCTGCGCCGTGAATCCGATCAGAGTATCCCGGAGTCCGGGAAACTGCGGCCAGTAGGTGTCCAGGCCGATTCCGAAGAGTCCGACCTTGAGTTGATTGTCTGATGCTTCCATGATTCGTCTTCCCGCTTCATTTCCTCAACAGCCCTTCCGAAATCGTGGCAAGCATAGTCCCGGAGAGCTCGAGCCACAAGCCTTGCAGTGGCTGCGCTATGCGTTCTGCGATGCGAAATCATGAACTTGTTTTGAGGTGCTCCGACAAACTCGGATGTCTTCAATTAACGAGTAGAAATCCCACGAGTCCGTTACCCTCACGCCGCCGCGCTCCACACCCTGCCTGTTTCTCACCGCGAAATGGCTCGCGCCCCGCAATCGGCAATTGACGGCGACGGGAGGTAATGCGAGCATGTCGCTTTCACCGGAGAAGCAAGCGCCCCGCCACAGAACGTGTCAAATCTGATTTTTTCGGAGGAGTCCTAATGAGCATCAAGTCCTGGTCAGCGATACCAGCCGTGCTGGGAGCTTTCGCGATCTGCTCCTTGATGTCAGCTGCTCAGGATCAGTCTCTGAAAGTTACAGTGCACTGGGACAAGGTTATCCGAACTTCCCAAACCACGCCGACATTGCAGGTTGTCGTAAATCCTCCGCTGCAACGCGGCACGCCAGTGCACGACCATGCGTTCAAATCCTTGCACGAATTGGGTGCGGACTACGTCCGCTATGTGCCTTGGCTACCGTATCCGAAGCTGGGGGTTGCTGAACTGGAGCCCCCGAAGGACGGAAAAACATCCTGGGATTTCTCCGCGATCGATCCGATGACGATCGATTTTCTCGAGGCGACCAAGGGACATTCCGTCATTCTCAACTTCAGCACTATTCCACAGTGGATGTACAAAACCGACAAACCGGTGACTTATCCAGCAGACCCAAGCCAGGTCACATGGACCTACGAACAAGGGACCGAACTGCGTGATCCCAGCATGAAAGAGGTGGCCGACTACTATGCCCGCCTGATTTCCTGGTACACGCGGGGCGGCTTCACGGACGAACTTGGCAAACGTCATGAGTCGGGATACCACTACTCTATTTCTCACTGGGAAGTACTGAACGAAATCGATTTCGAGCACCACATTGACCCGGAAACCTATACTCGCCTCTACGATGAAGTCGTTACTGCGATGAAGAAGGTGCAACCCGGCATGAAATTTGTTGGTCTGGCACTGGCGATGACCACCGACCCGCACTA